>JAFAGL010000290.1 GCA_023422735.1 Pseudomonadota bacterium | reverse complement strand
AAATCCGGCTGGAACTCCTTCAATGCGGGCAGGACCCGGCTGTTGAAGGCTTCGCGGAACTGGCTGCTGCCATCACGCGCGGCGAGCGGTGCGTTGACGATATTGCCGGCACCCGTTTCGGTCTTGGCGCCCGTTCCCGGAAACAATGGCAGCTGATGCGTCGAGCAATACAGAACAGACGGATCGTTCCAGAAAATATCCTGGGTGCCGTTGCCGTGATGGACATCCCAATCCACGATCGCGACACGTTCGGCACCGTAGGTCTTTTGCGCATAACGCGCGGCAATCGCGGCATGGTTGAAAAAGCAGAAGCCCATCGCCTTCGTGGCTTCCGCGTGGTGACCGGGTGGACGCGCTGCAACGAAAGCGCTGTCGGCCTTGCGCGAAAACACGTCATCGACCGCAGCCGTCGACGCGCCAATCGCCAGCATCAGCGCATCCCAGGTGCGCGGGCTCGCGGAAGTATCTGAATCGACGCGTGTCAGCCCTTCTTCGGGAATGAGCTTCTGCACGGCGGCGAGATGGCTTTCAGGATGCGCCAAAAGCGCCAGCGATGCGTCGGCCGGTTCCGGCTCCAGCCTTTCCAGCGCGTCGAATGCGCCGTCTTCAAGCCTGCGCGAAATGGCCCGCAGCCGATCCGGCCGCTCGGGATGGCCGGCGGGCGTCAGATGCTCCAGAAAGACTGGATGGGAATAAAAGCGCGTTGTCATGAAAGTCCCATATCAGCCGTTCTTGCCGAGCGCAAAAATCCGAGCCGATCAATCCTTTTCGAGGATAGTCGTGCCGGCGATCCGGATGCCGAAGCCTTCGACGCCGACATAATGGCGCTCACGTGATGCGATCAGCCGGATCGAGGATATTCCGAGATCCTTCAGGATCTGCGCGCCAAGCCCGATCTGCTTCCATTCGCTTTCGCGCCGGATCGCCTCGGCGTGATCTTCACCGGGAAGGGATGCGCGGTTGCGGCTGGTATTGGCCACGCCCACCGAGCCTTCGCGCAGATAAACGATGACGCCGCGCTCAGCTTCGGCCATATGGCGCATGATGAGATCGAAGCGGGGATTGCGGCCGAAGACATCCGTGACGACATCTTCCAGATGCAACCGAACCGGAATGTCCTCGCCATCGCGGATATCGCCGAACACAACCGCAAGATGCTGCATGGAATCCCACGGCAGCGTGTAGGCATTGGCTTTCGCGGGACCAACCGGCGTCATGATGTCGAAGCTGGCGACCCGCTCGACAAGCGTTTCCTGGCGCTGGCGATAAGCGATCAGATCGGCGACCGTGACCTGCTTCAAGCCGTGCTGTTGCGCGAAATCGCTGACCTGCGGCCCGCGCATCACCGTGCCGTCATCATTGACCAGTTCGCAGATCACCCCCACCGGCGGCAGGTTGGCGAGCTTGCAAAGATCGACGGCAGCTTCCGTATGACCCGAACGCATCAGCACGCCGCCTTCGCGCGCGATCAACGGGAAGATGTGGCCGGGACGCGAAAAATCGCTCGCCGAAACATTGGGATTGGCGAGGTTGCGCACGGTTGCCGTGCGATCCTCGGCCGAAATGCCTGTGGTGGTCCCATGCTTGAAATCAACGCTGATCGTGAAGGCCGTCGTATGCGCCGAGTCATTATCAGCGACCATCGGTCCGAGATTGAGGCGACGCGCTTCCTCACGCGGCATGGGCGTGCATACGATGCCTGACGTGTGGCGAACAATGAAGGCCATCTTGTCGGGCGTGCAATGAACCGCAGCGACGATCAGATCGCCTTCGTTTTCACGACCGTCATCGTCCATCACCACAACGATCTCCCCGCGCTCGAAAGCGCGCAGGGCTTCAACCGTCTTCTTCTGGTCGTAAGGCATCGAAAAATTCCTTAAATACGGCCGGTCTGGCCGCGATGGCGCAAATAATGGTCGGCCAGAGCGCATGCGACCATGGCTTCGCCGATCGGGACAGCGCGAATACCCACGCAGGGATCGTGGCGCCCTTTCGTCATGACATCCACTTCCCGGCCATCGCGATCAACCGATTGGCGTGGCGTGAGAATCGAGGATGTCGGCTTGACGGCAAACCGCGCAACGACCGGCTGCCCGGTGGAAATTCCACCCACGATGCCCCCTGCGTGATTGGCCAGAAAGCGCGGTGCGCCGTCGTTTCCGGCCCGCATCTCATCGGCGTTGTCTTCGCCGGCCATCCGGGCAGTGGCGAAACCATCCCCGATCTCGACGCCCTTCACCGCATTGATCGACATCAGACCAGCCGCAATGTCGGCATCCAGCTTGGCATAGAGCGGGGCGCCAAGGCCGGCGGGCACGCCCTCGGCGACAACCTCGATCACCGCTCCGACCGACGATCCGCTTTTGCGGATCGCATCGAGATAATCGGCGAAAATCGGCACCGATGCGCGATCCGGTGTGAAAAACGGATTTTCGGGGCTGTCGATGAAATCCCAATCCCAGTTAGCCCGATCAATGTCCTTTGTGCCCATCGACACCAGGGCGGCGCGGATTCGGATATGCGGCACGACGAGCCGCGCAATGGCCCCGGCTGCAACGCGCGCAGCCGTTTCGCGCGCCGAAGAACGCCCCCCACCGCGATAATCCCGCAGGCCATATTTGGCGTCATAAGCATAATCGGCATGGCCTGGCCGGTATTGCCGAGCAATATCGCCATAATCCTTGGAGCGCTGATCCACATTCTCGATCATCATCGAGATCGGCGTGCCGTTTGTCAGCAGATCGCCGGTATCGCCATCGGGCAAGACGCCCGAAAGAATCCGCACTTCATCGGGCTCACGACGCTGGGTGACGAAACGCGATTGCCCCGGCTTGCGGCGATCCAGCTCGCGCTGCACATCTTCCAAGCGAAACCGCAGGCCGGGCGGGCAGCCATCTACCACACATCCCAGGGCAGGACCGTGACTCTCGCCCCAGGTGGTGACCCGAAACAGGTGGCCGAATGTATTGTGCGACATGAAATTTCCGCGCGCGGCAAACAGAACGTTCCGCGCTTCTAGAGCCGTTCATCCGTGAATGGAAGCCGTTTGAGGGAATGGATTTTTTGCTGGAAGAGGAGAACGCGGCAGCGCGGCATGAACAGCAAACATCAGACGGCACTGGATTCTTCGTTTGAAGAGGAGAACGCCGGTCAAAACAGGCCTGCATTGCTTGACCTATTATTTTGACACATTCTGGCGGTTGTTGTTTGTTGCGACTGCTCTTCAAAGCAGGTCTGCGCGATCAACACCGGGAATTTTCATGAAACTCCGCTTAGCCCTCGCCGCGATTTTGTTGTCTGCAAGCGGCGCGTTCGCTGCGGATACCGAAGGCGAAATCAAAAGCATCGACACCGGCAACATGACGATCACCCTGTCGGACGGCGAAGAATACCGCCTGCCCGGCGAATTCGATGCCTCCGTGCTGCAAGAAGGCATGGAAGTGCTGATCGCTTATGACGAAGTCGGCGAAGAAAAGCTCATCACCGATATGCAGTTGCCCGAATAGGCTCCTTTCAAAGCCAATCGAGCCGATCATTCTCCATCCGCAGGATCTTGTCTTGCGGAATATCCATATAAGCGGCGCGATCCTCATCCGCCGCGCCGAGAAGATGAAACAAGGCGCGCACCACGCCGCCATGTGCAACGCAGACCGTTGGCTTGGTCACCGTTTCGAGCCAGGATTGCACCCGGCATTCCAGCATTTCATAGCTCTCAGCCGTCGCGCCCGGCGGCAGATAATTCCATTTGTCGCGGTCACGCTGCGCGCGAAGCCCCGGCGTTTCCTGTTCAAGTTCCGCAAATGTGAAACCCTGCCAGTCGCCGAAGTTCAACTCCATCAGACGCTGCTCGGTGCGATAGGCTTTGGGATCAAGCCCCATGGCGGTACGCACGCGTTCCATCGTGTGCCGCGTGCGCAGCAGCGGGCTTGAAACAAAATCGAAAGCGGCAGGCTCAGCGACAAGATTCTTCAGCTTGACGCCATTGCCAGTCGCCTGGCTGCGGCCGGTTTCTGTCAGATCCCGGTCCGCCTGCCCTTGCAACCGCCCTTCCGCATTCCAGTCGGTTTGTCCGTGCCGGATGATGTAACAGAGCGGATATGTCACGATCGGCTCAGTCCTTCGCGACCGAAATATCCGGTGCATCCACCGCCTTCATGCCCACGACATGATAACCGGAATCGACGTGCATGACTTCGCCCGTCACGCCGCGCGACAGATCCGACACGAGATAAAGCGCCGAATCTCCCACTTCCTCAATGGTCACCGTGCGCTTCAACGGCGCGTTGTACTCGTTCCATTTCAGAATATAGCGGAAATCGCCGATTCCCGATGCGGCCAGCGTCTTGATCGGACCTGCCGAAATGGCGTTGACGCGGATCCTGGAGCTGCCCAGATCGACCGCCAGATATTGCACGCTCGCCTCAAGTGCGGCCTTGGCAATGCCCATCACATTGTAATGCGGCATCACCTTTTCCGCACCGTAATAGGTCAGGGTCAGGATCGACCCGCCATCCGTCATCAACGGCTCGGCACGCTTGGCAATCGCCGTCAACGAATAAACGGAGATGTCCATCGTGCGCAGGAAATTGTCATGCGTGGTATCGACATAACGGCCTGTCAGCTCGTCCTTGTCGGAGAAAGCCACGGCATGCACGACAAAATCGATCTTGCCCCATTTCTCCTTCACCGCCTCGAAAACGGCATCCACCGTCGTCAGATCCGTGACATCGCAATGACCGATCACGGTGGCGCCAAGCTCGGCGGCCAACGGCTCGACGCGCTTGCGCAGCGAATCGCCCTGATAGGTCAATGCAATCTCGGCACCATGATCGGCGAGTGCCTTGGCGATACCCCAAGCGATCGAACGGTTGTTCGCCACGCCAAAGATCAGCCCGCGTTTACCGGCCATCAGGCCATTTGCGCCTGCCATTCACCCGCTCCTATTCGCTCAAAACTCAGTGCCGCCCTATCGCACAGCCCTCCAAGGGCTTCAAGCAGGAGCAACTCCATCCAGCGAATGAGGTTCAAACTGTTGCACGGCTGCGCATCAGCGCTTCGAGCTCGCTGTCGGACGGTTCCAGCATGATGCGCACATGGACGTAAAGATCGGCATGCTCGCCGTTCTTCAAAGGCAGGCCGCGCCCCTTCAGCCGCAAGACCTTGTCGGAATTGGACCAGGCGGGAATGGAAACCGCGAGCTTGCCCTTCGGGGTTTCTACCGCGACCTTGGCGCCCAGCACGGCGTCGCGCAGCGACACTGGAAGATCCACATGAAGATCGCGTCCTTCAATGCGATAGCGCGAATGACGCTGATAAACGATCTTCACCAGCGCATCGCCCGCAGGGCCACCGAAAGGCGAAGGTTCACCCTGCCCTTTCAGGCGGATCGTCTGGCCATCCTCGACAAAGGCGGGAAGCTTGACGGCGATGCGCTTGCCGCCCGGGAAGATCGCCTCGACCTTGGCTGCATTCACAACGTCTTCGAGCGAAACCTGCATGCTGGCATTGAGATCGGCACCTTTCGGCGCGCCACCCCTTGCGCCCGCAGCGCCGCCGGGGTTGCCGCCGCGCCCGAATGCCTGGCCGAAAATTTCGCTGAAAATATCCTCGCCGCCGAAGCCACCGGAGCGAAAATCGAACTGGGACCCGCGCGCACCGCCCTGGCCGCGCCGGAATTCGCCGAAGGGATCGCCGCCCTGGCCTTCGAAGCCCTGGAAGCGCGGCTTGCCTTCCGCGTCGATTTCGCCGCGATCATATTGCCGACGCTTTTCATCGTCGCCAACGATCTCATAGGCCTGATTGGCCGCGTTGAAGCGTTCCTTCGCACGCGGATCGTCCGGATTCTGATCCGGATGATATTTCTTGGCCAGCTTGCGAAAGGCCGATTTGATGTCTTTGGCTGAGGCGTCTTTGGCAACGCCTAGCTCTTCATAGGGATCGCGCATAATGACTGCCCGGGAAAAACGGAGTTATCGCCAATATGCGATCTCGAAGTAGTGAATTCCAGAGTGTTGCAAGCGGAAACCGCGATTACATGCTTTTAAAGGCACGTAATTGCCATGCGCCGCCATTCACCAGACAGGCATCCCCGTCATAAAGATTCACGCCGTTATAGCTTTCGCGAGAGACCACGAACTTGCGGCAGGTCGAGCCCGAATCGGCATATTCGGAAATGGAGGAAATGGCACCGCGCGAGCCTGTATCCGTATTCGCCCACGACACGCCGCCATGGCCGACGGAGTGCAGATCCGCTGCCGAAACCGCATTGCGAATGATCGACTGATCCGACGCCAGTTGCGTATCTTTCGGCTGGTTCTCGGGAATACTGCCGGTTGTAAGGCCGATATCCTCCGCCTTATTCACCGACATGCCGCCGCAGCCTGCAAGCGAAAGGCCGAGTATGATACAACCCGATTTGAACATATAAAAATTGCTGGCTTTGCGATTGCCAGAGCCTGGTGCGTTTTCAACGCGTCGACGAGTGATATGAGTGTCGGCAGGTTGCGCAAAACGCGACAAACGACAATCTCCGTTACGGATTTCGAGTCAGGACAGAATAGTGAACGCCACAACGTTAACAAGCGGTGACTTTGCCGCAACACAAAATCCTTTTCAAATTTTCGCCGATTGGCTGAAAGATGCCATGGACAGCGAACCCAACGACCCCAATGCGGTCGCCCTGGCCACCGTCGATCCCGAGAACATGCCCGATGTGCGCATGGTGCTTTTGAAGGGTTTCGACGCGCAAGGCTTCGTTTTCTACACCAATTACGAAAGCGCCAAGGGACGCGAAATCCTTTCGTCCCACAAGGCGGCAATGTGTTTCCACTGGAAATCGCTGCGCCGGCAGGTGCGAATCCGCGGCGAGGTCGAACGCGTTACGAGCGAAGAAGCCGACAGCTATTATGCATCGCGCCCGCGCGGCAGCCAGATCGGCGCCTGGGCTTCAAAACAGTCCCGCCCGCTTCAAAGCCGCGAAGCGCTCGAAAAAGCCGTTGCGGACACGACCGAACAGTATGGCGACGGCGCGATTCCCCGCCCGCCTTACTGGTCAGGATTTCGCATCGTCCCGCAACAGATCGAGTTTTGGCGCGACATGCCTTATCGCCTGCATGATCGCCTCGTTTTCACGCGCGATGGGGAAAGCTGGGAAACGCAGCGCCTTTATCCGTAATCGACCTCTTCGCGCAACAGTCACGGAAGTGTCACCAGCGCGTTCAATCGCTGTCATCATGCCGGCCTATCCCCCGCCCGTTGCAATTTTTCTTCCGAAGGGGGAAGTTTCTCGATGACGCTCCGCGCTTTATTCACCTCCGTCGCGCTTTGCGCGCTGACGGCATCGGTTCACGCTGAAGAGGTTTATCCCGCCAAGCTCGCGGGCCACGCCTATCTGCCGGCCAACACCATGTTGGCACCGCCTGCCGATGCACCGCGCGATGCCTGGATTTCCGGCAAGTTCACCGGCAAGGAACGAAACGAAGCGCCGATGTCGGTCGAGGGCGACGTCGGCAAAAACTATGGCGGCCACAAGACCGGCCTTTTCACGCCGTTTCTCGGCCAGCCGGTGCAGGGCATGTCCGGCTTCGCGATGAACCGCGCCGAAGACGGCAGTGTCTATGCGCTCACCGACAACGGCTTCGGCACCAAGGTCAACAGCCCGGACGCGCTGCTTTTCTTCCACCGCATGAAGCCTGATTTCGAAACCGGCAAGGTTGAGCGCCTGGATTCCGTTTTTCTTCGCGATCCCGACCACAAGGTTCCGTTCCGCATTGCTTATGAAGGAAACGAAGGCCGTTATCTGACCGGCGCAGATTTCGACCCCGAAAGCATCCAGGTTCTGGACGATCAAGTCTGGATCGGCGACGAGTTCGGACCGTTCGTCATCAATGCAACGCTGGATGGCCGCGTTCTCGGAGTTTACCAGACCATGCGCGATGGCGAGCCGCTTCGCGGCCCCGATACGCCGGGCGTCACCGTTCCTTCAACGCCGGGCAAGGATTTCCACGTTCAGCGCTCAGGCGGATATGAAGGCATGGCCTTGCAGCCTGGCACCAACCTGCTTTGGGGGATGCTCGAAAAACCCCTTTTGGGCGAAAACGGTGAACCGGGCGATTTCCTGACGGTTTTAACATTCGACACCGCAGCGCGCGACTGGACGGGCGATAGCTTCAAGTTCCGTTTGTCGGACGGCGCGACCGCGATCGGCGATTTCAATTTCATCGATGACACCCGCGCGCTGGTAATCGAGCGCGACAATGGCGAAGGCGACGAAGCTGTTGCCTGCGCGGGCGATGTCGAAGACAAATCCGCATGCTATCCGCTGCCGGCAAAGGTGAAGAACATCGTTCTGGTCGATACGGCGCAGACCGACGATGAAGGCTTCATCAAGCGTGTCGGTCACATCAACCTGATGGATATCGACGATCCTGACGGCAAGACGCTCAAGCAGATCGTGAAAAACGCGCCGGAAGGCAAATTCACCTTCCCATTCTTCACCATCGAAGATGTGATGCTAGTGGACGAAACTCACATCATGATCGCAAACGACAACAACCTGCCATTTTCCGGCGGGCGCGAAATCGGCAAGGCGGCGAACAACGAGTTCATCCTGCTCGAAGTCGCGGATTTCCTGGCTGCGAAATAAGCCTCTAACAAAAGAGGATGGGGCGGATTGACCGCCCCATCCTCACCTTGGCGCGATCCGGGATCGGGCCATCGTTTTTGCGCGATCGGCGCTGTTCAGGCCTTGGGCTTGTTCAAAAACGCCTCGAAGATCGCGCGGGCTTCGGGCGAACTGATCCCTGCCCGGACAGCCTTGGCCTCTTCCTCCATGCGCGAAAGCACAGTTTCGCGCGATCCACGCAACAAATCGCGGGACATGCGCAGCGCATCGACCGGCTTGCGGCACAGGCGTTCGGCAGCCTCGAAGACTGCTGTTTCCAGTTCATCCTCGGCAACGACCTTATGGATCAAGCCGCCGCGCTCAGCATCCACCGCAGACAGACCGTCGCCCATCACAAGCAGCGAGAAAGCCCGCTGATGACCAAGCACTGCCGGAACGATCAGGGTTGAAGCCGCTTCCGGCGCGATGCCGAGATCAACGAAAGGCGTGCGAAACACGGTTCGCGCCGTCGCGAAGGTCAGATCGCAATGCAGATGGATCGTGGTGCCGATCCCGACCGCAATGCCATCGGCACCCGACAGCAGCGGTTTGCGCGCAGTTGCGAGCGCCTGGAGAAAATCGAAAATCTCGGTTCCGGCATTCGGATCCTTTGCCATGGCGACGAAATCAGACAGGTCGTTGCCAGCCGAAAATGCGCCCGGCACGCCCAAAATCACATGGGCGCGCACCTCGTCATCCGCATCGCCCGCGCGCAATGCAGCAGACATCGCCGCATACATCGCAAAGGTCAGTGCGTTCTTTTTTTCCGGGCGATTGATGCGGATGATGTTGATCGCGCCGCGTCGTTCCGTTTGGATGAACTCGCTCATGCCATTCTCCTCAGGCCAACGCTGCGCGGGCCGCCGCAAGGCTCGCGGCGCCATCGATCACACGCGATTTCAGGGCAGACGTTTCGTTGACGAGATTTTCGGCAAAGAAGCGGCATAGCGCACGCCGCGCAGAGCCCGTATCCGCCACCGCCGCGCGCGCAAGATAGGCGCCGCCAGCGGCCAGCCCGAACAAACGCAGATAAGGCGTCGCGCCTGCCAGTGCTTCCTGCATGCGGCCTTCCCCAAGAGCCGCCTGCATCCAGCCGGTCGCCTCGTCAAGATCGGCAATGGCAGCGTCCAGACGGTCTGCCGACTGGCCGAGATCGGCGGAATTCGACGCGCGCAACGCGGCAATATCTTCGCGCAGCTCCGCGATATAGCCGGCAACCTGCGCACCATCCGATTGCGGCAGCTTGCGCGTCACCAGATCGATGGCCTGAATACCATTCGTGCCCTCATAGATCGGTGCGATCCGCGCATCGCGATAAAAGACAGCAGCGCCCGTTTCCTCGATAAAGCCCATCCCGCCATGAACCTGCACGCCGAGCGAGGCCACTTCCACGCCGACATCGGTTGAAAAGGACTTTGCGACAGGCGTGAGAAGATTGGCGCGCTCCTGCCAGTGCTTTGCCTCATCACCTTCAGAACTATGGGCGCGATCGAGCGCATTGGCGCAAGAATAGCAGAGCGCGCGCGAAACGGCGGTCAATGCCTTCATCGTCAGCAGCGTGCGCTGAATGTCGGGATGTTCGATGATCGGGCTCATGCCCTCACCTGAAGAACCAGCCGCCTTGCCCTGACGGCGCTCTTCCGCGTAAGCCTTGGCTTTCTGATAGGCGGCCTCGGCCACGCCGACACCCTCGATACCAACATTAAGGCGCGCATTGTTCATCATGGTGAACATGCAGGCGAGACCACGATTTTCCTCGCCCAGCAGATAGCCGACAGCTCCGGCTTCGCCCGTATCGCCCTTGCTGTCGCCAAAGATCATCGTGCATGTCGGCGAACCGTGGATCCCGATCTTGTGCTCGATCGAGGCGCAGAACACATCATTGCGCGCACCGGGCGTGCCATCCTCATTGACAAGGAATTTCGGCACGACGAACAGCGAGATACCGCGTGTTCCGGCAGGCGCATCCGGCAGGCGCGCCAGCACCAGATGCACGATATTGTCGGTAATGTCGTGCTCGCCATAGGTGATGAAGATCTTTTGGCCGAAGATGCGGTAAGTCCCGTCTTCCCGGCGTTCGGCGCGGCTGCGCAGTGCAGCCAGATCGGACCCCGCTTGTGGCTCGGTCAGGTTCATCGTTCCGGTCCATTCCCCGGAAACCAGCTTTTCGAGATATGTCGCCTTGAGCACATCCGAGCCATGCTTGTCGAGCGCTTCGACCGCGCCCATGGTGAGCAAAGGCCCGAGGCCGAACGCCATGGAAGCCGAGCTCCACATCTCGTTGGCTGCGACATTGATTATGACCGGCAAGCCCTGCCCGCCAAACTCCTCCGGCCCGGACAAGCCGTTCCAGCCGCCTTCGCGCCAGCGGTGATAAAGATCGGCCCAACCATCCGGCATGGTGACGGCGCCATCTTTCCAGCGCGCACCTTGTTCATCGCCGGCGAGATTCAACGGGGCAATTTCTTCACTGGCAAAACGACCCGCTTCGCTGAGGATCGCATCCACCAGATCGTCGGAAAGATCGCCGTAGCGCGCGGCATCCAGATCCGACTTCAGGTCGGCAACATGTTTGAGGGTAAACGCGATTTCATCGACCGGTGCACGATAGGTCATGTTTTCTCCATCCTCTGCCCCGACTGCGCGCCGGATGGTTGACGTGCTAGCGGGTTTCCGGAGAGAATTGAAGATGAAACCCCGCTTTCCGCGCCGCGGAGACATCCATCTCGTCAGTGTTGTTTTAACTGACGGTGGAGCATCAACTCAATTTGAAGGCAGAAGCAGCAGCGCCGAGCCAGCCGGCGCGACCGGGAGGATAAGCCTTCCCGGCTGAGGCAAACAGGCTTTGCCTTCAAAACTGGAGGTGACGATGATGTGGTTTCTACCACTGAGTGTCACCCTGGACATGAAAAGAACCCGGACTGGCTGGCACCTGAGTATCCGGGTTCAATTCATCATCTAGGAAAGGGGGCCGGGCGAAAGCTCGGTCTCCACTCCAGAAACAAATATAATGCCGGTGGCGGCGAGCGTCAAACCGCAGGTCACTGCCTGTTAAAGCGCGCGCCAGCCAATGTCGCGGCGGCAAAAACCACCCGGCCAGTCGATTCGGTCAACGGCCGCATAGGCACGTTCCTGCGCTTCACGCACCGTGGAAGCACGTGCGGTGACGTTTAGCACGCGCCCGCCAT
Source organism: Pseudomonadota bacterium (assembly GCA_023422735.1). Classification (GTDB taxonomy): domain Bacteria; phylum Pseudomonadota; class Alphaproteobacteria; order Rhizobiales; family Rhizobiaceae; genus Tianweitania. The sequence continues at coordinate 10,228 of JAFAGL010000290.1, read as the reverse complement.
TGGCGACGAGTTCTCCATCCTTCAGCGCCGTGCCAGCATGGAAAATCCTGGCGCCCTCGCCGGCGGCCGTATCCACGCCCTTGATGACGGTGTCCGTCACCGGCTTTCCCGGATAATTCTCGGCAGCCATGACGACGGTCAGGGCCGTGTCATCGCTCCAAACCGGCTGATATTCAGCCAGTTTGCCTTGCGCTGCCGCATCGAGCAGTTCCAGCAGGTCGCTTTGGAGCCGCATCATCAGAACCTGGCACTCAGGGTCGCCGAAGCGGACATTATATTCGATCAGCTTCGGCCCATCCTGCGTCAGCATCAGGCCGGCAAACAGGACGCCGGTGAAAGGCGCGCCGATTTCGGCCATACCCTTGAGGGTCGGCGCGATCAGATCGCGCAGCGTTGTCGCTTCGATTTGCGCTGTGAAGGCCGGAGCCGGCGAATAAGCGCCCATGCCGCCGGTATTTGGGCCGGTATCGCCATCGCCAACGCGCTTGTGGTCCTGCGCACCGCCAAAAGCGAGCGCGGTCGTTCCATCGCACAGGCAGAAAAAGGAGACTTCCTCGCCTTCGAGATAATCTTCAACAACGAGTTCTGCACCGGCCTCGCCAAAGCTGCCATCGAAGCAGGCATCGACAGCTGCCAGCGCGTCTTCCAACGTCATGGCAACGGTCACGCCCTTGCCGGCCGCCAGACCATCCGCCTTGACGACGATCGGTGCGCCCTTTGCCTCGATATAGGCCCGAGCATCCGCTGCATTGGTGAAGCGGCCGTAAGCACCGGTGGGAATGTCGAACCGGGCGCAAAGATCCTTGGTGAAGCCTTTCGAACCTTCAAGCTGCGCCGCCGCCTTGCTTGGGCCGAAAACCTTCACGCCCGCTTCGCGCAAACTGTCCGCCAGGCCGTCGACCAGCGGTGCCTCGGGGCCGACAACCACGAGGTCGATCGCCTTTTCCTTGCAAAAATCAGTGACTGCGGCATGGTCGGTTGCTGCAAGCGTTACCAATTCGGCATGGTCTGCGATACCGGGATTGCCCGGTGCAGCATAAAGCTTCGTGAGTTTGGGCGAGGAAGCGATCTTCCAGGCCAGCGCATGTTCGCGGCCACCGGAGCCAATCAAAAGAACGTTCATGGACATAAAAAACCTGCAGCGAAATCTGTCTTTCGCCTAAGGAACGCCGCCCGGAAACGCAAGCGCTTCGCTAGCGTTCGTAATGATAACGGCAGGAGGCGATTTCCAACGCCTGCGCCTCTTCTCTTCCAGCCACCCGGTACACAAAACGGTGTTCCCGATCGATCCTTCGTGAGCAAAAGCCCCGCAATTCTCCCCTTAGTGGTTCAGGACGGCCTATTCCGGAAAATGGATGACGGCGTGCATCCTCGATCAGTGTGTTGATCCGCAAGACCATGTCAGGGTTTCTTTCAAACCAGAATGTGTATTGGATCCAGGCCCGCGTCGAAAACACCACCTTCATGGCTTGAGCAATTCACGCTCAGAACTTTCCCCTGCATTCAGCTCGGCAATGGATGCGCGCAGCTCTGCCGCATTTGCCGGATTGCTCAGCAAATAAAGAGTCTCCTGAATTCCCTCCCAGTCTGACAACGGGATCATGACGACCGATTCATTATTCTGCCGTGTGATCACCAGTTCCTTGCGGTCAGACACAACCTCATCCAGATATTTCGCGATATTTGCGCGGAACTCACTGACAGTTGCGTAGCTCATTTTCACACCTCGCGATTTACGTACATATATACGTACATCCGATACAGAAAACAACTGTCTTGACGGCCTGCTTAACCCCTGCCACTTCCGCTTGATGGAAACAATTCAAACAAGCGGCGTGCGCGGTCGCGTCAAGGATGCTCCTTCCGGGCACTGGACATACCGGCTCTTGCCGCGCGCTGCCTGGTCCTATGCGCAGCTGGCGCGTTGGGACCGCCCAATCGGCTGGTGGCTGCTGCTTTGGCCGTGCTGGTGGTCGGCTGCAATGGCTGCAGCAGCCGGCGCGCAAGCGGGCGACGGGCTTTCCACCGTGCTGCCCTCGCCCTGGCATCTTGTGCTGTTCCTGATCGGCGCGATCGCCATGCGCGGGGCAGGCTGCACTTATAACGATATTGTCGATGTGGATATCGACAACCAGGTGGACCGCACGCGCTCACGCCCGCTGCCTTCCGGTCAGGTCACCAAAAAGCAGGCCTGGCTGTTTCTGGTCGCGCAGGCGCTTGTCGGCCTGGCCGTCCTGCTGCAGTTCAACAGCTTCGCCATTCTTGTCGGATTGTTTTCGCTCGTTCCGGTGGCGATCTATCCCTTCATGAAGCGGATCACCAACTGGCCTCAGCTTTTCCTTGGCTTCGCGTTTTCATGGGGCGCGCTGATGGGATGGGCCGGGCATTTTGGCCGCCTCGATGCCGCAGCGGTGATCCTTTATCTCGGTGCGATCTTCTGGACCATCGGCTACGACACGCTTTACGCGCATCAGGACAAGGAAGACGACGCGCTGGTCGGCGTGCGCTCAACCGCGCGCTTGTTCGGCGACCGCACGAAAGAGGCGCTGATCTGGCTTTATGGCGGAGCGCTGGTGCTGTTCGCTTCCGCCTTCAGCATCGCCCAGGTGCCCTTCCCCGCCTTTGCCGGATTGCTGGCTGCGGCCTTGCACTTGATCCGGCAGGTGCGGGTGCTCGATATCGACGATCCCGACCAGTGCCTGCGCTTGTTCAAATCGAACTCGACGGTCGGCTGGCTGATCTTCATCGGTTTGATGGCGGGCGGACTTTGGGCATCAGCGCGGGGGATGATCTGATCTCACCCGCTTATTTGCGGGCGATGATCTCTTCGCCATCCACAATCAGGCGCAAACCGAGATCGCCAACCTTGCGACGCGCCAGAAAGCGCGAGCGGCGCGGCTCGGAACTTGCACGCTTGCGGCGCAAATGGCTGGAATTCGGGCTCAAACCAGCGGATTCCTCCAAAGTGCGGGCAACGCCATCCGATTCGACCAGCAGCATCGGCAGACGATAGGCTTCCGCCCAGGCGCGCCAATCGGCTGCAACATCATCAAGATCATGCGCGACCAGAAGCGGAACGCAAAGCTGCGGATCGGCGTGGTGCAATTCCAGCGTAACAGTCACCTTGCCCGTTTCGTCTTCCATGGCGCGCGCAGCGACGCCCTGAAACGCAGCCGCCGGCAGGGCGATGGTTGCGGGCAGGTTCGCGTTCTTCAGCCAGCGACGAATGACTGCGCCACGCTTTTCGACACTGAAATGCACTTCGCCATGTTCATTGGCGACCGAATAGCTGACGGAGTGTGGCAGGCGGAATGGGTCGAGGCGCATATCGTTGCTCGCCCAATCCGGCTTCATCTGAGTGTTCATGGTTGTGCCTTCCTGTTTGCCTGAGCCAATCGCGGCAGAGCCGCCCTGGCGTCGGACCGGTTTTCCGGTCTCGTTGATCTGGAAGGTAGCCGCTGGTTCTTACCTGCCCGCTTAAGAAACGAGGTTAAGGAATTTTGGCGTTTACAGTGGTTAACGGAACGCAACCCGGTGCAAGATTTCAGAGAGAATTATTGAGGAATTCCTGATGCTTACCGTTTCGAGAACGGCAGCCATCACTCTGCTATCCGCGCGGGGCGGCAGCCCTTGTCAGCCGGTCGTTGATGGCAGTGCCGAGGCCGTGATGGGGGATGGGTTCGACCGCAATCATGGACGCGCCAACCCGGTCGAGATCCTGCAAAAAGCGGTAAAGATTGGCAGCAGCTTCGCGCAGGTCGCCACGCTGCGAAAGGTTGAGTATGCTGATCGCATTGTTTGCGCCCGTGGCCCTTTGCGGCCCGAAGGCAAGGAGGGCTTCGCCCGGTTCGACATTGCGCGCATCAAGCCGCACCAGCGCGTTCGGCGCATAATGCGAGGCGAGCATGCCGGGCGCTTCGATAGCCGGTCCAGCGCTGCCAGTCAGCACCGGGCGGCCGATTTCGGCTTCCACCTCTTCGGCGGTCAGTCCACCGGGGCGCAGCAGGCGCACCGTGTCGCCCTCGACTTTCAGGATCGTGGATTCCACGCCAACCACAGTCGGCCCGCCATCGAGAATATAAGCGAGCTTTGATCCCAGATCGTTCGCCACCGCCTGCGCCGTCGTGCCCGTGATGCGACCCGATGTGTTGGCACTGGGGGCCGCAATCGGCTTTCCGAGTGCGGTGATCACTTCGCGCGCAAGCCCCTGCGGCATGCGGATCGCCACCGTATCGAGCCCGACCGTCACCAGCGGGTGAATGCCGCTGTCAGCCTTGAGCGGCAAAACCAGCGTCAGCGGCCCCGGCCAGAAGCGATCGGCAAGCTGCGCGGAAATCGCATCGAATTCGGCAAAGCGTTCGGCCATTGCCCGGTCGGCAACATGCACGATCAGCGGGTTGAAGCGTGGCCGCCCCTTCGCTTCGAAGATACCGGCCACGGCTTCGCCGTTGGTGGCGTCGGCTGCAAGCCCATAAACGGTTTCGGTCGGCACCGCGACGAGATGGCCGGCCGCCAGCTCGGCAACAGCGCGCGCAACTGCGGTGGCAACACCCTCCGGCATGGATCAGCCTGCGATCCGCGAGAAATCCGCCACCTGCCCTGTCGCTGCGCGGATGCGCTGGAGCAGTGCAAGGCGGTTGGCGCGGATTGCCGTGTCCTCGTCATTGACGAGCACGCCCTCGAAAAACGCGTCGACTGGTGCGCGCAGCTGGCTCAGCGCCTGCATCGCCGCGGCAAAATCCTGTCCGGAAATCGCTTCGCCGGCATCCGCTTCCGCCTTGTTCACGGCCGCAAACAGAGCCTTTTCCTGCTCGGTGGTGAAACGCGAAGGCTCGACCGAGGCTGCGACCTCCGTGCCCTTCTTGTCTTCGGCCGCCAGAATATTGGCCGCCCGCTTGGTGCCCGCCAGCAGGTTCTTGCCGTCTTCGGTTTCCAGGAATGAGCCCAGCGCCTCGACCCGGCGCACGATCAGCAAAAGGTCGTCATTCGACGAATCCGTTGCCAAAACCGCATCAATCAGATCATGCCGCGCACCACGATCGCGCAGATAGACCTTCAGGCGGTCGTGGAAGAAGGACAGGAGGTCAGCCTCGACGCGTCCGCCAAGCGGCAACTCGATCCCGTTCTCCACCAGAATGCGGATCACGCCCAAGGCCGCGCGGCGCAGCGCATAGGGGTCCTTGCTTCCCGTCGGCTTTTCGTCGATCGCCCAGAAGCCGACCAGCGTGTCTAGCTTGTCGGCCAAAGCGACGGTGACGGAAACAGGATCGTTCGGCACATGGTCCGAGGGGCCTTGCGGCTTGTAGTGCTCTTCCAAAGCTGCGGCGACAGAGTCCGGCTCGCCCTGCAGAAGCGCATATTTGCGGCCCATGACACCCTGAAGCTCGGGAAATTCGCCGACAGCCTCGGTCGTCAGATCAGCCTTGGCGAGAATGGCTGCGCGCCTGGCCTGCTTGGGATCGGCGCCGATCACCGGCGCGAGTTCCTCGGCAAGGGCTGCAATGCGGGCAACGCGTGCGCCTTGCGTGCCAAGCTTGGCGTGGAATGTCACGTCGAGCTTGTCGAGGCGCGCCATGCGCTGGTCGAGTGGCCTGGAAAGGTCGAGACCGAATTTCTCGCCCGATGCACGCAGCTCTTCGAGATCCGGCAGGTCAGCCTGGTCGGTGTTCCAGAAATACAGCGCATCCGAAAGGCGCGCGCGCACGACCTTGCCGTTGCCATGCACGATTTCCGCGCCGCCATCGCTGGCCTCGATATTGGATGTCAGGACGAAGCGGTTGGCCAGCGTATTTTCATCCGCACCGCTCGGGCGCGTGACGAAGCATTTCTGGTTGGCGCGGATCGTCAGGCGGATCACCTCGCCGGGGATCTGCAGATAATCTTCCTCAAACGCGCCCATCAGCACGACTGGCCATTCCACGAGCCCGGAAACCTCTTCCAGAAGCGCGTCGTCTTCGACCAGTTCCAGGCCGCTGGCAAATGCCATGTTGCGGGCATCGTCGCGGATGATCGACTTGCGGCGCTCGGCATCCAGCACGACCTTTGCGGCATGGAGCTTGGCGACGTAATCGTCGAACCGCTTGACGGTGATGGCATCCGGCGCATGGAAACGGTGGCCATAGGTCACGTCGCCGGAACGGACGCCGTCAATCTCGAAATCAATCACCACCGGCTCCGCACCGGTTTCCGGCCCGAAAGTGCAGACGATCGATTGCAGCGGGCGTACCCAGCGCAGGGAACCCGGCCTGGATGACGCCTTGCCCCAGCGCATGGATTTCGGCCACGGGAAGGCGCGGATCGTCGCTGGCACCAGCTCGGCGATGATGTCTTCTGCTGCGCGCCCCGGCTTCACGAGATGCGCGACGTAGAACTCGCCCTTCTTCGGGTCCGTATGCGTATGCGCCTGCGAAATGTCGGTCAGTCCGGCCTTGCGCAGAAAGCCCTGCACGGCCTGTTCCGGCGCCTTTGTGCTCGGACCTTTGATTTCCTCGCGCACGTCTTTCGAACGCGCGGTCAAGCCGCGAATGTCCAGCGTCACACGGCGCGGCGTCCAGTATTCCTGCACGCCTTCATAGGTCAGCCCAGCTTCCACGAGCCCATCCGTGATGAGCTTTTTCAGGTCGCCGGCCGCCTTGCGCTGCATGCGGGCCGGAATTTCCTCGGAGCGGAGTTCAAGAAGCAGGTCGGGCATCAGATTGTCGCAATCGGGTCAAAGGTTTGGCAGGCTCTATCAGGCCGCAGGGATTTGTCATAGGGCGGCGCGAAATTACCAGCCGCCGCCACCGCCGCCGCCGCCACCGCCGCCGGAAAAGCCACCACCGCCGCCGCCGCCGCTGGAAAAACCGGACGACGAGGATTTCGGGGTTGGCAAGGAAGCCGTGAAACTGTTCGACAGGGAGCCGGCCATATTGCCCATTGTCGAGCCGATACTGCCGGGGCGGAAATTCTGCCCGGTATACCAGGTCGGACCATAATAGGCGGCTGTGGCCGTTCCCGCCGCAACCGCAACAGCCAGCCAGGTGTCGAACGCTTTCGACCAGGGCTTTTCGACACCCAAGGCCACTGCGTAGGGCAAGAGCGTTTCGAAATGCTGAGGTGACATTTCGGGCGCGCCCTGCATGTTCATCCGCTCTTGTTCGGCCACGGTGAGATATTGCTTGAGACCCTTGATCTCGGCCGACAGCTTCTGGCCAAGCGGCGTCGGTGCACCAAGCAGGCCCATGAACACGATATTGGCGATCACCAGACCGGCCACGGCGCTGAGCACATAAAGATCGAAATCGATCTTGGTCAGCGTCTGAAACAAAGTGCCCACAAGATTGAAAATTACCAGACCGAACACGGCCGTAGCCAGCACAGCCCCGATTCTCGACTTGAGATCACGGGCATTTCGCCAACGGCGACCGACACTGATCGCCACCAGCGCGAACACGGCCGCAGGCAGGATGGCTGCGGCGCTGCCGATCACCGTTTCGGGCGAAAATCCCGCGAAAGCGATCAGGAAGACCAACGCAAGCACGGACAGCATCACGCCGCCAACGATATAAATGCTGTTGCTGTTGTAATAGCGGTTGCGATGTTCGGCTTCGATCGCCGATCGGAAAGCGCGCCCCAATTTCTGGACGCGCTCGCCGTTGGATTTGTTGACCGTCAGCTCATCGCCTTCGCCGGGCAGAGCCTTCAAGATCACTTTTTGGCCGATGCCGAGATCGTTCGGTATCGCGCTTCCCGTCCTGCGAATGGTCACCGTCTTTTTGGGCTCGTCGAGTACAACATGGCCTTTCACCGCCAGGTCCAGCAGCGACGCCGAAAACGCATCCCAGCCATGACCGCCGAAACCACGGTTCTCGATATAATTGGCGAGCGCGGGCGACACGCCTTGCGGCGGATGCCAGCGCGGCACGATCAGGCCCGCCGGCGGATCGCGCCCGACCCTGTTCCAGGCCCAGCTGTAATAAGCGACAACCAGGACCAGCGCCGTCCAGCCGATGATCCGGCCAATATTGTCGCGCCACCATTGCGCGCGGAGATCTTCAGCACTCGGCGCCGCAACGACGCCTTTCGGAAAAGCGACAACCGCCGTCAGGCCTTCGTGCCGACGCAAGGCGCGATCCGCGTCGATGACGACGAGGTTGCCGTTTTCCAGACGTTGGGCGCTTGCCGCCTGCTCCGTGGACCCATAACCACCCGTATAAAACGTCACGTCGCTGACCTGGGCACCCTTGGGAAGACGAATCTCGGCACGCGCCTTGAGGATCGGAAAATCCCAAACGTTGCCGGTGACATTCCAATACAGTTCGTCGTGATCCTCGAAATAGCGGATCTGCTTCGTCGTGCGGTAGCTGATCGCATAATCATGCTCACCATGCGGGAGCGTGACCGAAGCGTTCCCTATCCGAATGCGCAGGACGCCGGATTCGCGCTTCGTCGTGAACCGCTCCGGCTGGCCATCGCGCGTGACGGAAATATCCGTCAGATCCACTTCCCGCGTGCGGCCCGACGCATCTTCGAAGCGAAGCGGAATATCGCGGAAGATGCCGCGCGTGATGGCCCGCCCTTCGACATTGACCTTGATCCGCTCCTCGACATTCAGCGAGGCATCCGGCTGCACGGCGATGCGCACATCATAGTCACGGATTTCTTCCGCCGCGAAAACCGAGCCGATGCCGCCAAGAAGAAGCAGCCAGCAAACGGCAATTATCCGGACGAGACCGGCCATCACAAATTCCAAACTCAGTTGAAGGAAACTTTCGGCACCGCGCGGTCTTCCGCGTTTTCGATCTCGAAGTAATCGGCCTTCTTGAAGCTGAACAGATTGGCGATGATGTTGGACGGAAAGCTTTCGACCTTGATGTTCAGATCCCTGGCCGAGCCGTTGTAATAGCGGCGCGACATCTGGATTTCGCTTTCCAGCGTTTCCAGAGTGGTTTGCAACTGGTTGAAGTTCTGATTGGCTTTGAGATCGGGATAGGCTTCGGCCACTGCAAACAAGCGCCCAAGCGCCTGGCTCAACATGCCTTCGGCCTGCGCGCGGCCTGCCACATCGCCGCTCGGCACGCTTTGCGCCCGCGCACGTGCGGCCGTCACCTCTTCAAGCGTTCCCCGCTCATGGGTGGCATAACCCTTCACCGTTTCGATCAGATTGGGAATCAAATCGGCGCGCCGCTTCAACTGAACATCGATACCGGACCACGCTTCCTGCACAAGCTGGCGCGCACGAACCAGCCCATTGTAAACGATGACTGCATAGATCGCGATCACGACAACAAGAATGAGAATGATCGTCCCTATTCCGAAGTCCATAACACACCCTCTCGCTCGATCTTCACATTTGCGGGCGCTTTGTCCTGCCCGCCCATTTCAACCCTCAGTGCAACGCCTGCAAGAGATGAACCTTTTCTGTCTGCCCTTTCAAGGCGTTCATGCAGCCTCGTTCGCAAGGTTGAACCCGCCGGCATCCGTCAACAGGAAAGCCTCACCGCAAGCCTTTGCAAGATTGCGAACGCGCAAGATGTAGTTCTGGCGTTCCGTGACCGAGATCACGCCACGCGCATCAAGCAGGTTGAAGACATGGCTGGCCTTGATCGCCTGATCATAGGCCGGAAAAACCATGCGCTGCGGACCATCTGCCTGCGGTGCACCGGCCTGCAACAGGGCACGACATTCCTTTTCGGCGTCAATGAAGTGCTGCAACAGCATCGCCGTATCGGCATGCTCGAAATTGTAGCGGGAATATTCCTGTTCGGCTTGCAGGAAGACATCGCCATAGGTGACTTTTTCAGCGCCCTCGCGGCCATTGAAATTCAGGTCATAAACATTGTCGACGCCCTGCACATACATGGCCAAACGCTCCAGGCCGTAAGTCAGCTCACCGGCAACGGGCGCGCATTCGATGCCGCAAACCTGCTGGAAATACGTGAACTGCGACACTTCCATGCCATCGCACCAGCATTCCCAGCCGAGACCCCAGGCACCCAGCGTCGGGCTTTCCCAATCGTCTTCAACAAAACGGATATCGTGCAACAGCGGGTCGAGCCCGATCGCCTTCAGCGAGCCGAGATAAAGCTCCTGCAGGTTTGGCGGATTGGGCTTCAGGATCGCCTGATACTGGTAATAATGCTGCAGCCGGTTCGGGTTTTCGCCGTAACGGCCATCTTTCGGGCGGCGCGACGGCTGCACATAGGCAGCGTTCCACGGCTTTGGCCCAAGCGCGCGCAGCGTTGTGGCC
>JAFAGL010000288.1 GCA_023422735.1 Pseudomonadota bacterium | reverse complement strand
GCTGTAGAAGCCGTGGCTTTGCGCCGGCACGATCTCACCCGGTCGTGAAACGAACAGGCTGCCGCTTTCATCTTCAAGAATGCCGAACTCGATTTCCCGGCCATCGATGAATTCTTCCGCCAGCAGGCGGTCGTCGTGGAGAAACGCTTCCTGAAGGGCGGCCAGATAGCCCTCTTCACTTTCCACCTTGCTGACGCCGACCGAAGAACCCTGCCGCACCGGCTTGATGAAGATCGGCAAGTCGAGTTGCCCGGCGAGTTCCTCGAAGCTTTTCGGTGTGGCCTTCGTCAGTTCAACAGAGCGCGCGGTCGGCAATCCGGCTTCGATCAAAAGGCGTTTGGCCAGGCCTTTGTCGAGTGCGGTCGCAGATCCGCATATGCCGCACCCGATATACGGTACGCGCATCACCTCAGCCATGCCCTGAACGGAACCATCTTCGCCGTGAAGGCCATGCAGAACCGGAAACAGGATATCGAGCGCGGGCAGGGGGTGGACCGCGCCGTCAACCTGTTTGGCGAGCATCTCGCCTTGCCCGCCGGGCACGGGGCAAAGCTCCGTTCCCAGGCTTGGCGTTTCGAGCACTCCGTTCTCGAAGCGGCCGACAAACCATCTGCCTTCGCGTGTCACGAAGATCGGCACCGCATCGTAACGGGCGGGATCAAGGGCGGCCACCACATTGGTCGCCGACATCACCGATACATCATGTTCGGCGGAACGACCGCCATACAGGATACCGATCCGCAATCGTCCGGCTCGCATGTTCATCGCTGTTCCTGATTGCGTTCCTGAGGAGATGGATCACTCAAACGAGGCGCGCTGGCGACTTGGCGCTATTCGAAGAACCAGAGTCCCGACAACACCGGAAAGGATCGACCCCATCAACACGCCGAGTTTCACCTCGTCTTGCAGGTGAACATTGTCTGGAAAGGCTAGCAAGCCGATGAACAGGCTCATGGTGAAACCGATCCCGCACAGGATCGAAACGCCGTAGACCTGCATCCAGGTTGCCCGTTCGGGAACGCTCGCCAGTCGCGACTTGATCAAAAGATAAAGCGTCCCGAAAACCCCGATCTGCTTGCCGAAAAACAAGCCTGCCGCAACTCCGATTGGCACCGGATCGAGCAGCGCGGAAGCAGAAAAGCCGGCAAACGACACGCCGGCATTTGCGAAACCGAAAATGGGAACGATCAGAAAAGCCACCCATGGCTGGATCGCCTGTTCAAGGCGCAGAAGCGGTGGATCGCTTTCCTGCAGCCCTTTGTCCTCGACGACCAGCGGGATTGTCAGCGCGAGGATGACACCGGCCAATGTGGCATGAACGCCGGACAGAAACACCAGATACCAGAGCGCAACGCCCAGAACGAGATAGGGGGCCAGATGTTTGACGCCCGTCCGGTTGAGCGCAACCAAAAGAACGATCACGCCCGCAGCGCCGCCAAGAGCCATCACATTGAGGTCGGCGGTATAAAACAGCGCAATGATAATCACGGCGCCAAGATCATCGATGATCGCCAGCGCGGCGAGAAACACCTTGAGCGACAAGGGCACGCGCGAGCCCAGCAAGGAAAGCACGCCGAGCGCGAAGGCGATATCTGTGGCGGACGGAATTGCCCAGCCCCGCAGCGTTTCCGCTGACTGGAAGTTGAAAGCAAGGAAGATTACCGCCGGTGCCGCCATCCCGCCAATGGCCCCCAGACCCGGCAGCAAGCGGGCATCCCAGGTGGACAACTGCCCGCCGACGACCTCGCGTTTGATTTCCATGCCGACCAGCAGGAAAAACAGCGCCATCAGCGCATCATTGATCCAGTGCAGCAGGGACAATCCGCCAATATGCGCGTGAAGTGCCGAAAAATAGGTTTCGGCCAGCGGCGAGTTGGCAACAATCAACGCCAGAACGGCGGCGGCCATCAGCGTCAATCCGCTTGACGCCTCGCTGTCCATGAAGGTGCGCAGGAAGGAAGAGGGGCGACGTGAATGGGACGGATTGTGTGAAGACATCAGTTCTCTGCAAGTTCGGGTTGCGAAACCCTAACCGGCCAAAGGCCATCGCGCCACAAAAAGCGCATCGCTGCGCGTAAAAATCCTCGCTGTCAGCAGGATATTCGCGGCTGAGTTTTTTTAGCCGCTATGCAAATCAGCGCAACGCTGCATCGATCTCGGCTTTGGTGGGTATGGAGGGCTGCGCGCCCGGCTTCAAGCAGGCGAGTGCGCCGGCTGCGGCCGCGCGTTCGAGGGCATCGTGCATGGAAAGACCTTCGTCCAGTCCGGCTGCCAATGCGCCGCAGAACGTATCGCCGGCACCCACCGTATCGACAGGGTCGATCTTGATTGCCGGCACGGTGATTTCATCGTCGGGTGAAATGGCGATTGCACCATCGCCTCCAAGGGTCACAACAAGTGTGCGTTGCGTACGCTTGACGAATTCGCGCATCTTTTGCCTGCGGTCTTCGCCCGAAAGGTTCAGCGCATCCGCGTAAAGGTCGAATTCGGTTTCATTGGCGACGACGATATGCGCAAGATCGAGCAGATGGGCGGCATCGCGCCGGAACGGCGCTGTGTTGAGGATCGCCTTTGCACCGACGGCCTGAGCCGCCTTCAAGCTCGCTTCGACGGTTTCCAAAGGCACTTCGTGCTGCAACAGCACGATGTCCTTTGCGCCGATGCCGGCGGTATCCACATCGGAAACCGAAACCTGGCCATTGGCGCCAGCGGTCACGGCGATGATGTTTTCGCCTTGCGCATCCACCAGAATAAGAGCGGTGCCGGTTGGCGCATCGGTTTCGCGCACGAAGCTCAGATCGGCATTTGAGCTTTTCAAAAGCGCCATGGCCTCATGCGCAAAGGCATCCCGGCCGACCGCACCCACCATCCGAACCTTGCCGCCTGCCCGCGCTGCCGCGAGTGCCTGGTTGGCGCCCTTGCCGCCGGGCGCGGTTTGGAAGCTTTCGCCGGCCAGCGTTTCGCCGGGCTTGGGCATGCGTGCCACAGTGGTGATCAGATCGAGATTGATGGAACCGATAACGATGATCACGCTGCAAGCCTCCTTTGAAGTGAAGCCTGCAGCTATCCTAAAAGTCTGTTCGCGAAAAGAGCATGCGAATGTTCAACCCGAATGACGCTTAGCGAAGCGTGCCGCGGCGCTGGCATGCCGGACCGGGGCCGCGCATGTAATGGCGCTCGGGACGATAGGTCGGGGCAAGGAATTCGCGAAGCGAACGGACGGCGCGGGTCAAAAGGCTCAGGATCGACATGTTTCAGGTTCCGAAAAGCAACGGGCCTTCACCCGCTGATACTCAACTCATACTCACAAGCTTAACGCCGGTCTGTGAATTCTCGGTGAATACGACATTAAGACTTGAGCCTGATCGGCTCGGATCATGGCTTAAAAGCGGTATTTTCGGCTTGTTTTGGTGGCATTCGCGCAATTGGCGCACCGCGTGGCAGAGATGCCACGCGTTTGGATATTGATTTCTCAGCCCTTTCCACCAGAGCGGGCAATCTTAGCGAATTTTAACGGAACGGCGCATCGCAACCAGCGTTTCGCCGACATCCGATTGTTAGCACATCGGAATGGCGCGGTGGGCAAGCCCGCACGGCGCGAAAAGATCGGAATTATCTCACGCGGGAAGCGGGTCCTCGATCAGAAGCCTGGACCGGCACCTGCTCCGAACAACAACAAAAGGAAGGCGAGGATCATGGGTTTCTTTTCGAAAGACATCAGCACAATGGACGACCTGTTCGTCCACACATTGCGCGACATCTATTACGCCGAAAACCAGATCGCAAAGTCACTGCCCAAAATGGTCGACAAAGCGACCGACATGGAATTGCGGCAGGGATTTGAAAAGCATCTGGAAGAAACCAAGGGCCACATTCAGCGCTTGGAACAGGTCTTCGAAATGCACGGCGTGAAAGCAAAGCAGGTACGTTGTCCTGCGATCGACGGCATTCTCGAAGAAACGGATGAGATCACCGGAGATATTGATGACAAGCAGGTGCTGGATGCAGCGCTCATCGCGGCAGCACAGGCTGTCGAGCATTATGAGATGACGCGTTACGGAACGCTTGTTGCCTGGGCAAAACAGCTTGGCCGCGATGACTGCGCTTCCGTTTTGCAGAAAAACCTCGACGAGGAGGAAGCGACCGACAAGAAGCTGACCAAGCTGGCTGAAGCCGGTGGGGTCAACTCCCGCGCGGCAGCTGAATAAACACGCAGACAGCATTCTCAGGGCCCGTCGCATCATCGCGGCGGGCCTTTTTTTGCGTCAGCGTCCCTGCAAACTCGGCCCGAGCGTAATCAGCGTCACGGCACTGATGGCGAGAATGATGCCGACACCCTGCAAAGAATTGACACGCTCGCCAAACCAGACAAATGCCACCACATTGACGGCCACCAATTGCACCACGGCTGAAAGGCTGATCGCGATCCCCAGCCCGAAATCGCGGATCAACCGCAGCATGATCAGGTTCCCGCCCGAATAAAGCGCCAGCACAAGCGCGAGGCGCGGCATGGTTGGTGCCAGGGTCCAGGCTTTGGCGGCGCTGGCCGCGAGCATGAAAATCAGCGTGGAAAAAGCGAGCTGAAACGCGCCGGCCAGGCTCATGATAAGGACACTCCAGAAAGCGCGACAGCTGTGCGCGTC
>JAFAGL010000237.1 GCA_023422735.1 Pseudomonadota bacterium | reverse complement strand
CTGCTTGCTTCGCGGCGCGGCGTGGCTTTCAGCGTGGCGCGCATCCTGGAAAACCGGGGTAATGTCGGGGTGCTCGTCGACCAGCATTTTTCGCATGGCGTGCCGACGACATTCTTCGGCCGTCCTTGCGAAAGCAGTCCGCTCGTCGCCAAGCTGACACGCAACTACGAATGCGATGTTTATCCGGCCCGCTGCATCCGGTTGCCGAACAATCGCTACCGGCTTGAGATTTCTGAAGCACTGACCTTGCCGCGCACAGCCGAAAACCGCATCGACGTGACCGCCACGACCCAGATGCTGAACGATATCGTGGAAGGCTGGGTTCGCGAAGATCCGGGACAGTGGATGTGGTTTCACAAACGATGGAAAATTCGCAAGCGCAAGGCGATGCCCGCGCGCAAGGCGCAATCCGTCAATTGAGCCCGTTCATTCCGTCGAAAAGATTCCGGTGACCAACCCCACGCATCGGTAGCGCCGGGGCTTGTGTGAGGCGTGATTGCGCTGTTCACTCGCGCTTATGACAAACACGCTTCTTCGCGCCATCGATGACCGGGCTGACGATCTGGTTTCGCTCACTCAGGACCTCGTCCGTTTTCCGACCGTCAATCCGCCCGGCGAAGCCTATACGCCCTGCGCCGAATTCATCGGCAAGCGGCTTAAGGCAAGCGGCTTCGAGATCGAATATGTTCGCGGCGAAGGCACACCCGGCGATACGGATCGCTATCCGCGCACAAATGTGATCGCACGCTATGAGGGCAAGCGGCCCGGCAAGACCGTTCACTTTAACTCCCATATCGACGTTGTGGAAGCTGGCGAAGGCTGGACGGTTGATCCATTTGGCGGAGAAATCCGCGACGGGCGCATTTACGGGCGCGGAACCTGCGACATGAAGGGTGGCCTGGCCGCTTCGATCATCGCCGCAGAAGTTTTCATCGCGCAAAACCCGGATTTTGCAGGCGCTATCGAGATTTCCGGCACGGTGGACGAAGAATCCGGGGGCTATGGTGGTGTCGCTTTTCTTGCGGAGAAAGGATATTTTTCGGCCCCGCGTGTTGATCACGTCATCATTCCCGAGCCTTTGAACAAGGACCGTATCTGTCTCGGCCATCGCGGCGTTTGGTGGGCGGAGATCGAAACCAAGGGGAAGATCGCGCACGGCTCGATGCCATTTCTGGGCGATTCTGCCGTACGCCATATGGGCGCGCTGCTGGCAGCATTTGAAGACGAGCTGTTCCCGGCTCTCGATCAAAAGCAAACGCAGATGCCGGTAGTTCCTGAAGGCGCACGGCGTTCGACCATGAACATCAACTCGATCCATGGCGGGCAAACGGAAGACTTTCGCCCCGGTCTGCCCTCGCCCAACGTGCCGGATTTGTGCCGGTTGGTCATCGATCGACGGTTTTTGCTGGAAGAGAATCTCGACGTCGTGAAGGGTGAAGTCATTTCAATTCTCGACAGGCTCAAGCGCGAACGCCCGAAGTTCGATTACGCGATCCGCGATCTGATGGAAGTGCGGCCAACCATGACGGAGCGCGATGCGCCTGTTGTGCGCGCCGTCGCTGAAGGCATCAACGCGATTTTCGATCGCGAGCCGCAATATGTCATTTCTCCCGGCACATATGATCAGAAGCACATTGCGCGCATAGGCCATATTCACGATTGCATCGCCTATGGTCCGGGCATTCTCGATCTGGCGCATCAGCCGGATGAATGGGTCGGCATCGAAGATATGGTGCAATCGGCGAAAGTGATGGCGCTGGCGATCGGGCGTCTTCTGAATGGCGGCGAAATCGGATGAAGAATTCACAGTCAGGACGCGTTTCAAAAGAAAGCCGATTTACTCGCGCGCATATTCACGCTTCTATCCCGATCTGATTTCGCGGAGGCTAATCAATGAACAAGTGGAAGTCCGTCCTTGCTGCAACCGTCCTCGTGCTATCCACGGGCACATCCTCCTTTGCAGCACGCACCGATCTCGTGCTGGGGATGGTCCTCGAACCGCCGCATCTTGATCCCACCGCAGGCGCCGCCGCGGCTATCGATGAAGTCGTTTATACGAATATTTTCGAAGGTCTGACCCGGATCAATTCGACTGGCGCAGTCGAGCCGGCTTTGGCGGAAAGCTGGGAAATCTCGGAGGACGGCAAGACTTACACGTTCAAGCTCCATACCGGCGTCAAATTCCACGACGGCACGGATTTCAACGCCGACGACGTTAAGTTCTCGCTGGAGCGCGCCTTGGCGCCAGATACCGTGAATGCGCAAAAAAGCCTCTTCGCGCAAATCGACAAGGTCGAAGTTGTCGACCCGGCGACGGTCAAGATTATCTTGAAGCAGCCGCAAGGCAGCTTCCTTTACAATCTCGGTTGGGGCGATGCGGTGATCGTTGGCGAGGAAAGCGCCGCGACCAACAAAGAAAAGCCAATCGGCACCGGTCCATTCCGTTTCGAGAATTGGGCGCGCGGCTCGTCGATCACCCTGGGCAAATCACCCGATTACTGGGGTGAAGCGGTTTCTCTCGAGAAAGCTGAGTTCCGCATCATTCCGGATGCCGCAGCGGCCGTGCCGGCACTTCTGTCGGGCGATGTGCAGGCCTTTCCGAACGCCCCTGTGGGCGATGCTCTGGACCAGGTCAAAGGCGATCAGCGCCTCAAGGTTGTGATCGGATCCACCGAAGGCGAAACCATTCTTTCGATGAACAACCGAAAGGCGCCGTTTGACAACAGGCTGGTTCGGCAAGCGATTTCTTATGCACTCAATCGCGATGAGATCATTGCCGGAGCCTCGGAAGGCGGGCTTGGCATTCCGATCGGTTCACATTTTGCGCCCCATAATGCCGCTTACGTGGATCTGACGGGCACCTATCCCCATGACGTCGAGAAGGCCAAGGAGTTGCTGAAGGAGGCTGGTTTCGAAACCGGCTTCACTGCAACTCTCAAGATGCCGCCGCCTCAATACGCCCGCCGGGGCGGCGAGGTGATCGCCGCGGAACTGGCGCAAGTCGGAATCAATGTCGAGCTCGTTCCGGTCGAATGGGCACAATGGCTGGAGCAGGTGTTTACCGGCAAGGATTT
>JAFAGL010000230.1 GCA_023422735.1 Pseudomonadota bacterium | reverse complement strand
CGGCTGGCATGGCCTATGAGGCCATGAACAATGCTGGCGCACTTGATGCCCGGATGATCGTGATATTGAACGACAACGATATGTCGATCGCTCCGCCTTCAGGCGCGATGAGCGCTTATCTCGCGCGTATGGCGTCGGGAAAAGCCTATTCGGGCATCCGTGATTTCGGCAAGAAGCTGACAGGTTATCTGGGCCACAGGGTCGAGCGAACGGTGACGCGGGCTGTGGAACATGCACGCGGGTTCGTGACCGGCGGCACGATGTTCGAAGAGCTTGGCTTTCACCATATCGGGCCGATCGACGGGCACAATCTGGAACATCTTGTCCCCGTGCTGCGCAATGTGCGCGATCATGGCGACGGGCCTGTTTTGATCCATGTCGTGACGAAGAAAGGCAAGGGCTACGCTCCGGCGGAAGCTGCTGCCGACAAATATCACGGGGTCAACAAATTCGATGTCATCACCGGCGCGCAAGCCAAGGCGCCGGCAAATGCGCCGGCTTATACGCGCGTATTTGCGCAAAGCCTGGTTCGCGAAGCCGAACTTGACGAAAAGATCGTTGCGGTCACGGCGGCCATGCCGTCGGGAACCGGGCTGGATCTGTTCGGCGAGGCGTTTCCAAGCCGCACTTTCGATGTCGGGATTGCCGAACAGCATGCGGTAACCTTCGCTGCCGGCCTTGCAACGGAAGGCTACAAGCCCTTTTGCGCGATCTATTCGACATTCCTGCAACGCGCTTACGATCAGGTGGTGCACGATGTCGCGATCCAGAATCTCCCTGTCCGCTTCGCGATAGATCGGGCAGGCTTTGTGGGCGCCGATGGGGCCACGCATTGCGGCGCCTTCGATACGACCTATCTCGCATCGCTGCCCGGCATGGTTGTGATGGCCGCCAGCGATGAGGTTGAACTCAAACATATGGTGCGCACGGCTGCCGAATTTGATGATGGGCCGATTGCATTCCGTTATCCGCGCGGCAACGGAATCGGGATCGAAATGCCGGAACGCGGCTCGGTTCTCGAAATCGGAAAAGGGCGTGTCGTGCGGGAAGGCACGAAGGTTGCGCTTTTGTCGTTTGGCACGCGTTTGGCAGACAGCCTGATTGCGGCCGATGAACTCGATGCGGCAGGGCTCTCAACCACCGTTGCCGATGCACGCTTTGCCAAGCCTCTGGATCTCGGCCTCATACGTCGGCTGGCGCGCGAACACGAAGTGCTTGTCACGGTCGAGGAAGGTGCGATCGGCGGATTTGGGACGCAGGTTCTGCATTTCCTGTGCGGCGAAGGCATGCTCGATCACGGTCTCAAAGTGCGTTCGCTGATGTTGCCGGATCTTTTTGTCGATCACGCCAAACCCGAAAAGATGTACGCCGATGCGGGCCTCGATGCCGCAGGCATCGTGCGCACGGTGTTCGGTGCGCTGGGGCGGGGTTCACAAGCCGTTCGGGCTTGAGCCGGGCAGGCCAGCGATCCCACTTCAAGTTGAACGGCTTTAAAAGGCAAGGCAGACCGCAATGGTCCACCCGCAACCCCGCCAAGGCATGCGCCTTGATGAAGCGCTTGTCGCGCGCAAACTGTTTGCCAGCCGTTCGCGCGCTGCGGATGCAGTCAAACGCGGCACCGTTCGCGTCGATGGCCTCGTCATAACGAAAGCAGGGCAGGCGGTCGCTCCCGATGCCGTTTTTCAGGTTGATGATCCCGCGCAAACCTATGTTTCCCGCGCGGCCCTGAAACTCATTGCCGGGCTCGATCACTTCCGGATCGACGCGAAGGATGCCGTTGCGCTGGATCTTGGTGCATCGACAGGTGGCTTCACGCAGGTTCTTCTGGAGCGGGGCGCGCGCCAGGTTTTCGCGGTTGATGTCGGGCATGGGCAACTGCATCCGACGCTCACAAACGATCCACGCGTTGTTTCGTTGGAAAATCAAAATGCGCGGGACCTGACGAAGACCATTTTCGGTGCAGCCACCCCCATCGACCTCATTGTGTCCGATGTGAGCTTCATTTCCTTGACGCTCGCCCTTCCGCGCGCCCTTCAAATCGCCGAACCGGGCGCCAAAGGTGTTTTTCTGGTGAAGCCGCAATTCGAAGCGGGCCGCGAAGCGATCGGCAAAGGCGGCATTTTGAAAGATGCGGGGGAAGGGGAGCGCGTGGCCGAGCGGTTGCGTGCTTGGCTCGATTTGCAACCCGGTTGGGTGGCGCATGGAGTGGTGCCATCACCCATTGAAGGCGGCGATGGTAATCGCGAATTTCTTCTGGCTGGCGAGAAAAGCGCATGACGACCCAATTTCGTATTGCGCAACTGGGCGCACAAGGTGACGGCATCGCCAACACGCAAGGCGGTCCGGTTTTCATTCCTTTCTCGTTGCCGGGGGAAACCGTCACTGCGGCGGTAACGAAGAACCGTGGTGAGTTGATTGCCGTTTCGGATGTTTCTCCCAATCGCGTTCCACCGGCCTGTCGCCATTTCGAACGATGTGGCGGTTGTCAGGTCCAGCATCTGGCCATGCCCGAATATCTGGCATGGAAGCAGACAAAGGTTGCCCATGCGCTGAAATCGCAGGCGCTTACGCCTCAGCTCGATGATATCGTTTCCTGTTCTCCAGGCACGCGTCGAAGGGTGACCTTTGCCGTGCGCAAGGTCGAAAGCGGCGTTCTGCTCGGCTATAATCGCCATCTTTCGCATGAGATCATCGACATTGTGGAATGCCCGATCAGTGTTCCCGCAATCGTTGAAGCGCTTGAATCACTGCGCTCGCTTGCGCGGCTAAGCTGTTCAACCAGCAAAGCTTTCCGAATGACCGTGACTGCTACTGCCTCCGGTCTCGATATTGCCGTTGCCGAGAGCGGCAAAGTGGATGACGCGATGAGACGGACAATCGCTGCCTTCGCGACGAAGGCCGGTTTTGCGCGCGTGTCCATTGACGGCGAAGTCATTGTCGAACTCAAGCAGCCCCAGATTGTCATGGGCAAGGCGGTCGTCAACACGCCGCCCGGCGGCTTTCTTCAAGCTGTTCAATCGGCCGAACAGGCAATGGCTGATCTGGTCACGGCTCACGTGGGAAAATCCAAGCGCGTGGCCGATCTCTTTTCGGGCTCGGGCACCTTTTCGCTGCGCCTGGCCGAGCGCGCCGAAATTCACGCCGTGGAAAACGATTCGTTCGCATTGGCCGCTCTGGATCGCGCCTTCCGTTTCACGCCCGGTCTGAAACGGGTCACTGTGGAAAAGCGGGATCTTTTCGAGCGTCCCTTGACGACGAAGGAGCTCGACCGTTTCGATGCGGTGGTCTTCGACCCTCCGCGCGCCGGTGCCGAAGCGCTATGTCGTCAACTCGCCCGCAGCCAGGTTTCGAAAGTGGCTGCCGTTTCCTGCAATCCGCTTTCGCTGGCGCGTGACCTGGCGATTCTCACCGCTGGCGGATATCGTATTTCATCCGTGACACCCGTCGATCAGTTTTTGTGGTCGAGCCATGT
The DNA here is from genome assembly GCA_023422735.1 of Pseudomonadota bacterium. Classification (GTDB taxonomy): domain Bacteria; phylum Pseudomonadota; class Alphaproteobacteria; order Rhizobiales; family Rhizobiaceae; genus Tianweitania. Next base: position 9,123 of record JAFAGL010000230.1, on the reverse strand, counting down.
TGAGGCTGTCGCTTTGTTGGAAAAGCCCCGAAAACGCCGGTGAAATTCAAGGCGGGGAGGGCCGTCACGGAGATCGGTCGGCAAAAGCAGATTGTGTTGCGCCTAAATTCGGCAAATTGCCTTAAAACATCACCGGATTGGCTGAAAACCGTTCGCCAAATAGCCAAAACAATTCGCCAAATGGCCAAAAAGTCTCAGGATTGCAGCAATTCAGCCACGAGGTTAGGCACGATTTCTGTCGCGCGTCCACGCCGCACTTCGTCAAAAAGCGAATGATAATCAGTTACTTCCAGGTTCAGCTCCATCGTGTGGGCACCTGCTGCATGCGCGTCTTCGACAAACCCCGCCGCCGGATAAACATTGCCGCTTGTTCCGATTGCAACGAACAAATCGCAGCCTAGCAAAGCGTCGCCAATTTGCTCCATATGGTAGGGCATCTCACCAAACCATACTACATCTGGACGAAGCGTGCCTGTCGCTCCGCAATGACTGCAATAGTCGAACGTCGTCAGATCGCCCTGCGCATCCCCACGCGTTCCGCATTTGGTGCAGAAAATCTTGGTGAGTTCACCATGCATGTGAATCAGTTTTTTCGAGCCTGCGCGCTCATGCAGATCGTCGACATTTTGCGTGATAAGTAGGAATTCGCCCTGAAATTCCCGCTCCAAACGGGCCAGTTCCTGATGCGCCCGATTCGGCTCAACCCCTTGCAGGCTATGGCGTCTGGCATTGTAGAAACCATGAACCAGCTCAGGATCGCGTCGAAAACCCTCAGGCGTCGCGACGTCTTTCAAATCAACCTTCGACCAGATCCCGCCTTCGTCGCGAAACGTATCGAGTCCCGATTCCGCGGAGATACCGGCACCAGTCAAAATGACGATGGACGAATAAGACATTCCGCAAATTCCTGGGCTTTGCGCATCATCGGTTTAAAGGCGACGCTCAGGTCTGCGTACCACCTACCGTCATCTGATCCATGCGCAAATGCGGCTGACCCACGCCTACCGGAACGCCTTGGCCAGCCTTGCCGCACATGCCGATTCCGTTGTCCAGTTTCATATCATTGCCGATCATCGAAACACGATGCATGGCGTCCGGCCCGTTGCCGATCAGCATTGCGCCCTTGATCGGCCTGGTCACCTTGCCATTCTCAATCATGTAAGCTTCCGTGCAGCCGAACACGAATTTGCCTGATGTAATATCGACTTGGCCCCCACCAAACGACACCGCGTAGATCCCGTTCTTCACGGATTCGATGATCTCTTCAGGCGTTTTCTCACCCGCCGTCATGTAAGTATTGGTCATGCGCGGCATGGGTTGATGCGCATAAGATTCACGCCGCCCGTTGCCCGTGGGGCTCATTCCCATCAGCCGCGCATTCTGTCGGTCCTGCATATAACCGACCAGCTTTCCGTCCTCAATCAGCACTGTTCGGTTGGTGGGCGTGCCTTCATCGTCGATGGTCAGCGAGCCGCGCCGCTCTGTGATTGTGCCATCATCAACGACAGTGACGCTTTTGGCCGCAACCTGCTGCCCCATCAGACCCGAAAACGCGGAGGTTCTCTTGCGATTGAAATCGCCTTCCAGACCATGGCCGACAGCTTCGTGCAGCATCACTCCCGGCCAACCCGCCGACAAAACGATGTCAAAGGTTCCGGCTGGTGCAGGCACAGCCTCCAGATTCACCAAAGCCTGCCGCAGCGCCTCTTTTGCGCCATATCGCCATGAGTCGTCGCTGATAAATTCGCCGAACCCCTTGCGCCCACCAATTCCGTATGAGCCCGTTTCTTGCCGGTCGCCATGGCCAACGACAACGGAGATATTCATTCTAACCAGCGGGCGTACATCTCGCGCGAGCTGACCATCAGCGCGTAGGATCTCGACCTGTTGCCAGGATGCAGCCAAGGACGCCGTAACTTGCCGCACACGTGGATCTTCGGCCCGCAGAAACGCGTCGATTTCTTGCAAAAGGTTCGCTTTCTGAGCGAAAGCCGGCTCCAGAAGTGGGCTTTCTTCGCCATAAAGCTTTCGGTTTGTGCCCCGCGGCGCAGCAGCAACTTGCCCGGAATAGCCAGCCTTGACGGCGGATACTGCGCTCGCCGCGCGCTTGAGGGCAGCTTCCGACAGGTCGCTGGCGTGGGCATATCCCGAAGCTTCTCCAGCCACGGCCCGTAGTCCAAACCCGCGATCGGCATTATAACTTGCTGTCTTCAAGCGCCCGTTATCGAACACAAGCGCTTCGCTTTCGCTTTGTTCGAGATAAAGCTCGCCATCGTCCGCGCCATTCAGTGTATCCGCAAGGACTTCACGGATCTGAGTTTCCGAAATGTCGAAGGCTTGCAGCAAGGAAGTCGTCATATTGCTACCGGATTTTTGCATCTGCAGTTCAGATAGGTTCGCTGACACTCTCAAGCCAGAGCCAGTCTGATAAAGCCGGGCTAAAAATTGTGTACGCCCTTGCGTTTGGGCTGGATAAACGTCCAGCCCTTCAAGGAAGGGCGTCGAATCCTTCTCCAAATCCTTCCAGTGCGACGGGGATGCCGATCCCCTCTTCAGGCGTTTGGAAGACAATAAAGGTCGCAGATTTGCCGCCACGGAATGTGTCTAACAAGGGCTTTTCAAGAATGACCTCGGCATAACATCCATCTTGAAAACAACGAACGAAATAGGCGCGGCCAATATCCTTGCCATCTACGTTGAGCCCCAGTCCGTTGGGCAGGAGGACTCCAAGAGGAGCAAGGACTCGTAAAATCTCCGCTTTATTATCGGCTGTTCTCAAGACAACAACCGACAGCCCGATCTCGGGGCGATCTTCTGCGACGACATTCTGCATCATCGCACATTGTTCTGCTGTAGCTCCAGCTGGAGTATCGCAAATAATGGACCAAGCGCCATGTGTTGAGCGCACCGCACCGCTTGGTGCTGGTTGTTGCGCCGTCGCAGGAATGGCACCTGCGAGCGGTGAAGCTAAAAGCAGTGAAAAAACAAGTGGCCTCATAAAGCGCATCAGGGGGACGTCTCCAACCGAATCATCGCAATCTTGCTTCTAGCCTTCGCATGGAAAGCAGCGGCATGTCAGCGCCGGGATACGAGCGCCTGGAACTAAGTTCTGCAGAGAGCTAACTCATTTCAAGGAGATTCAAGCCTACGATTAGGCTTCATGACTGATCCACAAGCGCAAAATGCCGCATCTAGGAGAATCGTGGCTTTCTTGCGGACAACAAGAGAGTATGGTTTGAACGCGCTAACGAAAGCTGGGATTCTGCGCGCGCATCCGGATATGCGCCTTTGTAGGGATGCCAGAGGGTGTGTGGGAGATTACGATCGCCATGAAGAAAGTGACAGGCGCGGCGACCGCGATTGTTTTGATGTCGGGGACTGCCGTAATGGCCGCTCAACCGACGCCGTGGCAAACCGGTTTTCAACCGGCGGCTTCGCCAATCATGGAAAGCATCGCTTGGTTCGAGCACTATTCGCTGTGGTTCATCGTTCCTATTACGCTATTCGTGCTTGTCTTATTGGCTTGGTGTATCCTGCGCTTCCGACAAAGCGTAAATCCGGTGCCATCCCGAACCAGCCATAATACTCTTATTGAGGTGATATGGACGGTCGGCCCTGTGCTCGTGCTTTTGTGCCTTGCAATCCCCTCGTTCCAGCTGTTGACGGCGCAGTATACGCCGCCGGAAGAGCCGGCGGTGACAGTGAAGGCCACCGGCAACCAGTGGAACTGGGACTACGAATATCAGATCGAAGAGCCGATCAGTTTCAATCAGGCGCTTTTGGCTGACGAGGGTCGTGCGGAGGTTGGAAAGGAAGACCTTTCCGCATATCCGCGTCTTTTGGCAGTCGATAACGAAGTCGTAGTGCCGGTCAATACAACGGTGCGTGTGCTGGTGACCGCGAGCGATGTGATCCATTCCTTCGCGATGCCCGCGTTCGGAGTAAAGGTCGATGCCGTGCCAGGACGCATAAACGAAACCTGGTTCAAAGCGACTGCCGAAGGCCTTTATTACGGGCAGTGCTCGGAACTATGCGGCAAGGACCATGCGTTCATGCCGATCGCAATCCGCGTCGTCACGCAGGAACAGTATGATACATGGCTAGCAGCGGCAGCCACGGATCTTGGGGGCGCCAATCGCGCACTGATGGCCGCTGTTGAAGCCCAAAACAAGATTGCTTCGGCCGGCGAATAAATCGCAGAAGCCGGACGGAAGGAAACGGAGCGGAAGCATGGCAGGCGCTGCAACCCACCACGACGCCCATCACGATCACAAGCCAACAGGCTGGACGCGTTGGGTATATTCGACCAATCATAAGGATATCGGCACGCTCTATCTGATCTTTGCGATCACTGCTGGCATCATTGGTGGCTTTCTTTCGGTGATGATGCGCTGGGAATTGCAGGAGCCGGGTATCCAGATTTTCCATGGGTTGGCCACCATGGTTTATGGCGTCGATGGAGATGCGGCGATTGATGCCGGTAAGTCGATGTACAACGCGTTCACGACGGCTCATGGCCTCATCATGATCTTCTTCATGGTGATGCCAGCGCTCATCGGTGGTTTCGCCAACTGGATGGTGCCGATCATGATTGGCGCACCAGATATGGCTTTCCCACGCATGAACAATATTTCGTTCTGGCTGCTTCCTCCGGCATTCCTGCTCTTGCTGCTTTCGATGTTCATGCCGAGTGCGCCTGGAGCTCACGGCGTCGGCGGCGGCTGGACTATTTACCCACCCATGTCGACCAGCGGTCAGCCGGGACCTGCGATGGATATGGCGATCCTTTCGCTTCATATTGCAGGCGCTTCATCGATTCTCGGTGCGATCAACTTCATCACCACAATCTTCAATATGCGTGCGCCCGGCATGACGATCCACAAGATGCCGTTGTTCGCATGGTCCGTCTTGATTACGGCGTTTCTGCTTCTTTTGTCGCTGCCGGTGTTGGCGGGCGGTATCACGATGTTGCTGACGGACCGGAACTTCGGTACGGCGTTCTTTACGCCGGAATCCGGCGGTGATCCGATCCTGTTCCAGCATTTGTTCTGGTTCTTCGGTCACCCGGAAGTCTACATCCTGATCCTTCCAGGTTTTGGTATTGTCAGCCACATCGTGTCGACCTTCTCGCGCAAGCCGGTGTTCGGCTATCTCGGTATGGCCTATGCCATGGTCGCGATCGGTGTCGTGGGCTTCGTGGTCTGGGCGCACCACATGTATACAACTGGGCTGTCGCTCGACACGCAGCGTTATTTCGTGTTCGCGACAATGGTTATAGCCGTGCCTACAGGCGTGAAAATCTTTTCGTGGATCGCCACCATGTGGGGTGGGTCGATTTCCATGCGCACGCCGATGTTGTGGGCGATCGGATTCATCTTCTTGTTCACCGTCGGCGGCGTTACGGGCGTTCAGCTTGCAAATGCCGGCTTGGACCGGTCGCTTCATGATACATATTATGTGGTCGCTCACTTCCACTACGTACTTTCTTTGGGAGCCGTATTTGCGATCTTTGCGGGTTGGTACTACTGGTTTCCGAAACTGTTCGGCTTCATGTACTCCTCAGTTCTGGCAAAGCTGCATTTTTGGGTCATGTTTGTTGGCGTGAACTTGGTGTTTTTCCCGCAGCATTTCCTCGGTCTCGCAGGAATGCCGCGCCGCTACATCGATTATCCCGATGCGTTTGCGGGCTGGAATATGGTGTCGTCTTACGGTTCTTATATTTCCGCCTTTAGCGTTTTGATCTTCCTGTATGGGGTGTTTGAGGCTTTCTCCAAGAAGCGGATTGCCGGTAATAATCCTTGGGGTGAGGGTGCGACCACGCTGGAATGGCAACTGACTTCACCGCCGCCTTTCCACCAATGGGAACAGCTACCGCGCATCAAGTAAGCGCGTCGATTGAACCCCGGTCCGGGCTTGCGCCCGGACCCAGGCACTAGTGAGTAGGCTATGAGCGTATTGGATCAGACAGCAATATCCGAGCCAGGCTTGTCGGAGGCCATGGCGGGGGATTTTCTTGCGCTGTTGAAGCCTCGCGTGATGTCGCTCGTCGTATTCACTGCTCTGGTCGGCCTTGTCGCTGCTCCCGTGCCTTTTGATCCGCTTTTTACTGCCATCTCGATTCTCGCGATCGCGCTTGGAGCTGGCGCATCGGGTGCGCTGAACATGTGGTATGACGCTGATATCGACCGTATCATGAGTCGTACGGCGGGACGGCCTGTTCCATCGGGTCGGATGCAGCCTTCTGAAGCTCTAGGCTTCGGTCTTGTGTTGTCAGTCTTGTCGGTGTTGACGCTTGGTGTCCTCGTCAACTGGCTCGCTGCCGGCCTTTTGGCGTTTACAATTTTCTTTTATGCCGTCATCTACACGATGTGGCTAAAGCGCTGGACGCCGCAGAACATCGTAATCGGCGGCGCAGCTGGAGCTTTCCCTCCCGTGGTCGGCTGGGCTGCAGCCACCGGCTCCATCAGTCTTGAAAGCGTGATCCTGTTTGCGATCATTTTTTTATGGACACCGCCGCATTTCTGGGCGCTCGCTCTATTCAAGTCGGAGGACTACGGTCGCGCGGGCATCCCAATGATGCCCAATGTAGCGGGTGAAGCGTCCACGCGCCGCCAGATTTTTGCTTATTCGCTGTTTGTTGCACCTGTAGGTGTTCTGCCATGGTTTCTTGGCTATACATCACTGGGTTACGGACTCGTGTCTGCGGCTCTTGGAATTGGTTTCGTATATTACGCTTGGAAAGTGGTTCGTATGCCCGACAGTGATAGGGTGATGCTCCCTGCCAAGCGGCTGTTTGGCTTTTCGCTCATCTACCTATTCGGAATTTTTGCTGCTTATCTTGCGGATGCGGTTGTTGCGCGGATACTGGCTGCCGGAGCGCTGTGATGGTTGGCGAGCATAACGAATTCGACGAAACAGTTCGGCTGACGGAGAAGCAGGCGAAAGCGCGCCGTAGCCGCTCGCTGGCTATTGCGATCGGCCTCGCGTTGTTGGTGATCATCTTCTACGTCGCTATCCTTGCCAAGGGCCCGATCATGTTAGGCAGGCCCGTGTGACGATGAAGGAAGTACGTACCCCCGACCGCATCAGGAGCCGCGCGAATGCAACCGTTGCATTCAGTTGCGTGGCCTTTTTCTTGGCTATGATAGGGGCGGCCTATGCTTCGGTGCCCCTGTACAATCTGTTTTGCAGCGTCACCGGCTATGGCGGAACGACCCAGAGGGTAACTCAGTACTCAGACACTGTTTTGGACCGAAACATAACGGTGCGCTTCGACGCGAATGTCGGCGGGGGGCTGCCTTGGAACTTCCAGCCCAAGCAGCGGGATGTGACGATGAAGATCGGTGAAACAGCCCAGATCGCCTATCAGGCATCCAACCCCTATGGGAAGGCAACCGCTGGCAGTGCAACCTTCAACGTCACGCCGGAATTGGCTGGCGCCTACTTCAACAAGGTGGAGTGTTTCTGCTTCACTGATACAACGCTGCAACCGAATGAAAGCATGGATATGCCGGTTGTATTCTTTATCGATCCGGCCATTGTTGAAGACCCGGATTTGAAAGATCTAAGAACGATTACCTTGTCTTATACCTTTTTCCCAACACGAGGCGGCGTGCCGCTGGCGGCCAAAACATCGGTCGATGAGGGAGAGATTGGTCGTGACGACAAGGCTTCGAGTCAAACTATCGGGGGTTGATATGGCATCGGCGCACGCCAAGAATCACGACTATCATATTATCGATCCCAGCCCATGGCCGTTCACGGCGTCGGTGGGTGCTCTGCTTATGGCGCTTGGTGGCGTGGGCTGGATGCAAGGGCTGAAGGGGAACGAGTTTGGTTTGCTCGGCATCCCCCTGGCAAATCCGTGGCTCTTTCTTGTCGGTCTCCTTGTTATTCTCTACACGATGTTCGGATGGTGGTCCGACACGATCAAAGAGGGCAGGGAAGGGCATCACACGCGTGTTGTGTCGCTGCATCTGAGATACGGCATGATCATGTTTATCGCCTCCGAGGTGATGTTCTTCGTTGCCTGGTTCTGGGCTTTCTTTGATGCCAGCCTCTTTCCTGGTGAAGCCACTCAAGCGGCTCGCTCCGAATACACGGGCGGACAGTGGCCGCCGGTCGGTATTGAAGTTCTCGATCCTTGGCATTTGCCCTTATACAATACGATCATTCTGTTGTTATCCGGTACGACCGTGACCTGGGCTCACCACGCTCTGCTGCATAATGACCGCCAGGGACTGATCGCTGGCCTGTCTTTAACGGTCGGCCTCGGTGTGTTGTTTTCCTTCGTGCAGGCTTATGAGTATATGCATGCGCCGTTTTCGTTCTCAGACTCGATCTATGGTGCGACGTTCTACATGGCGACCGGTTTCCATGGCTTCCATGTTTTCGTAGGAACAATCTTCTTGCTGGTATGTCTTATCCGCGCCATGCGCGGTGGACTGAGCCCAGAAAAACATTTCGGCTTCGAAGCGGCCGCCTGGTACTGGCACTTCGTGGACGTGGTTTGGTTGTTCCTTTTTGCATCGATCTATGTGTGGGGCTCGATCGGCGCAACGATCGCCCATTGACTTTGCGGATATGTTAGAAAAGGGCGGTTGCATTCGCGGCCGCCCTTTTCGCATTTGACATGGTGGAGGTTTACGCTTGATTGAGGATAAAGCCCATTTCCCGCCGGTCGATCCGGTTTCTTCCGGGTTGAAAGGTCTATGTCCGCGCTGTGGCGAAGGACATCTTTTCCGCGGTTACCTTAACATCAGGCCGCGCTGCAGTTTTTGCGGGCTGGATTATTCCTTCGCCGATTCCGGTGATGGACCAGCCGTATTTGTCATGCTGATCATCGGTTTTGTCGTGGTTGGTCTCGCCTTGTGGATGGAAGTCTCCTACACCCCGCCATTATGGCTGCATTTCATTTTGTGGATCCCTCTGGCCATCGCGCTCTGCCTCACTGCGCTCAGGTTGATCAAGGGAGTGCTGGTCAACCTGCAATATGCTAATAACGCCGAACAAGGCCGTCTGGATCGCTAATCTTGACACCCAGCACCGCAGGGCCAGCAAAGAATAGACGCAGGCGACGCGCTATTCAAATTCTTCTTTGGTCGCTGGTGGCGCTGGCTATGG
>JAFAGL010000213.1 GCA_023422735.1 Pseudomonadota bacterium | reverse complement strand
TCCCGCCTCCGTCGGCGAAGAATGGCAGGCCTTCTTCACGGCCCTGGAAGACCAGCCCGCCGATATCGTGAAGGCGGCCACGGGCGCCTCCTGGCAGCGCGCCACCTGGCCGATCGTCGCCAATGGCGAACTCGTCTCGGCGCTCGACGGCAACTGGGGCGTCGTCGAGAAGGTGCTTGAGAAGAAGGTGCAGGCGAAGGCCGAGGCCGTCGCCGCCAAGACCGGCGCGCCGGTCAACCAGGCCGCCGTCAACCAGGCGACCCGCGATTCGGTGCGCGCCATCATGATGATCCGCGCATTCCGTATGCGTGGCCATCTGCATGCCAATCTCGATCCGCTGGGCATTGCCTCCAAGATCGAAGACTACAACGAGCTTTCGCCGGAAAATTACGGCTTCACGGAAGCCGATTACGATCGCCCGATCTTCATCGACAATGTGCTGGGGCTGGAATACGCAACGATCCGGCAAATGCTGGAAATTTTGCAGCGGACCTATTGCTCGACCATTGGCGTCGAGTTCATGCATATTTCGAACCCGGAAGAAAAGGCCTGGATTCAGGAGCGGATCGAGGGGCCGGACAAGGGCGTCGAATTCACGGCGAATGGCAAGAAGGCCATTTTGCAGAAGCTGGTCGAGGCGGAAGGCTTCGAGCAGTTCATCGATGTCAAATACAAGGGCACGAAGCGTTTCGGTCTCGATGGCGGCGAGTCGCTCATTCCGGCGCTGGAACAGATCATCAAGCGCGGCGGCCAGCTTGGCTTGAAGGAAGTCGTGCTCGGCATGGCGCATCGTGGCCGCTTGAACGTGCTGTCGCAGGTAATGGGCAAGCCGCATCGCGCGATCTTCCATGAGTTCAAGGGCGGCTCTTATGCGCCCGATGACGTTGAAGGGTCAGGCGACGTGAAGTACCATCTGGGTGCTTCGTCGGACCGCGAATTCGATGGCAACAAGGTTCACCTCTCGCTGACGGCCAACCCGTCTCACCTGGAAATCGTCAACCCGGTGGTGATGGGCAAGGCGCGCGCCAAGCAGGACCTGCTGTTTGGTCGCAACAAGGGACACGACATGGTGCCCCCGGAAGAGCGCGCCAAGGTTCTGCCTCTGCTGCTTCACGGCGATGCGGCGTTTGCGGGTCAGGGCGTCGTGGCCGAAATCCTCGGCCTTTCGGGTCTGCGCGGACACCGTGTCGGCGGCACGCTGCATTTCATTATCAACAACCAGATCGGCTTCACCACCAATCCGCGTTTCTCGCGTTCATCGCCTTATCCATCGGATGTGGCGAAAATGATCGAAGCGCCGATCTTCCATGTGAATGGCGACGATCCCGAAGCCGTGGTTTACGCCACCAAGATCGCCATCGAATACCGGATGAAGTTCCACAAGCCGGTGGTGATCGACATGTTCTGTTACCGGCGCTTCGGCCACAATGAGGGCGACGAGCCTGCATTCACGCAGCCATTGATGTATCGCAATATTCGCGGTCATTCGACCGTCGTGAAGTCCTATGGCGACAAGCTGATCGAGGAAGGTCAGCTGAGCGCCGAAGAGCTTGAAAAGCTCAAGGCTGAATGGCGCGCCCATCTCGAAATCGAATTCGAGAGCGGTCAGCAATACAAGCCCAACAAGGCGGACTGGCTGGATGGCCAGTGGAGCGGCTTGCGCTCGGCTGACAATCAGGATGAGCAGCGGCGCGGCAAAACGGCCGTTCCGGCCAAGACGCTCAAAGATATTGGCAAGAAGCTGACCGAGGTTCCCAAGGACTTCGAACCGCACAAGACCATTACGCGCTTTATCGATAACCGGCGCAAGATGATCGAGTCGGGCGAGGGCATCGATTGGTCGACGGCCGAAGCGCTCGCCTTCGGGTCCATCCTGACTGATGGCAACCCGATCCGCTTGTCGGGCCAGGATTCCGAGCGCGGCACCTTCTCGCAGCGTCATTCCGTGCTTTACGATCAGCGCGATGAGCATCGCTTCATCCCGCTGAACAATTTGTCGGCGGCGCAGGCCAATTACGAAGTCATCAACTCGATGCTTTCGGAAGAAGCTGTGCTCGGCTTTGAATATGGCTACAGCCTTGCCGAGCCGAAGGCGCTGACCCTTTGGGAAGCCCAATTCGGTGACTTCGCCAACGGCGCGCAGGTCGTGTTCGACCAGTTCATTTCGTCTGGCGAGCGCAAATGGCTGCGCATGTCCGGTCTCGTTTGCCTCCTGCCTCACGGCTATGAGGGTCAGGGGCCAGAGCATTCGTCAGCGCGATTGGAGCGCTTCCTGCAGCTCTGTGCGGAAGACAATATGCAGGTCGCTTATTGTACGACGCCGGCTAACTATTTCCATGTTCTGCGCCGTCAGCTGAAGCGTGACTTCCGCAAGCCGCTGATCTTGATGACACCGAAATCGCTGCTGCGCCACAAGCGCGCGGTATCGACACTGGCTGATTTGTCGGGCGAAAGTTCGTTCCACCGCTTGTTGTGGGACGATGCGACCAATCTGGTGAAGGATTCGAAGATCCGCCGCGTCGTGCTTTGCTCCGGCAAGGTTTATTACGACCTTTACGAAGAGCGCGAAAAGCGTGGCGTCGACGATGTTTATCTTCTGCGCGTCGAACAGCTTTATCCGTTCCCGGCAAAGGCGCTGATTAATGAGTTGTCGCGCTTCCGTAATGCGGAGATGGTGTGGTGTCAGGAAGAGCCCAAGAATATGGGCGCCTGGTCCTTCATCGATCCGTATCTGGAATGGGTGCTGGCCCATATCGATGCCAAGCATCAGCGCGTTCGCTACACCGGCCGTCCGGCTGCCGCTTCGCCGGCCACCGGGCTGATGTCGAAACATCTCGCGCAACTGCAAGCCTTCCTGGAAGATGCGCTCGGCGAATAGGCCGGGCCATCTTTCCAGCAACAAACATGATCTGAGCTCCACAGGACACCGGACAAAACAATGGCAACCGAAATCCGCGTTCCCACGCTTGGCGAATCCGTCACCGAAGCCACAATCGGCAAATGGTTCAAGAAGGTTGGCGATACGATCGCCGCCGACGAGGCCCTGGTTGAACTTGAAACCGACAAGGTAACCATCGAGGTTCCCGCGCCGGCCGCCGGAACGCTTTCCGAAATCACGGCGCAGGAAGGCGAGACTGTCGAAGTCAACGCACTTCTGGGCCAGATCGGCGAGGCAGGTGCCGCTGCCGCGGCGCCGAAGGCTGCCGAAACCAAGCCCGATGCCGTGGCTTCGACCAGCGGTTCAGGCGCGGCCTCTTCCACAAAGGAAGCTGCTGAAAAGACCCAGGCAACGGCTGGCGATGCCGGCGAGGTTTCGAAGCGCGATGTGCCGCCGGCACCGTCCGCGGCAAAGATGATGGCGGAAAACAATCTGTCGACTGATCAGGTGCAGGGCTCAGGCAAGCGCGGTCAGGTTCTCAAGGGCGACGTGATCGACGCTGTGGCAAAGGGCAGTGCGTCGGCATCCGCACCGGTTGCCGCCCGCCCGGCTGGCGACGAGGAAGCGCGCGAAGAGCGCGTGAAGATGACCCGTCTGCGCCAGACCATCGCCAAGCGGCTCAAGGACGCACAGAATGTTGCGGCCATGCTCACCACCTTCAACGAGGTGGACATGAAGCCGGTGATGGATCTGCGTTCGAAATACAAGGATCTGTTTGAAAAGAAGCATGGCGTGAAGCTTGGCTTCATGGGCTTCTTCACCAAGGCCGTGACGCATGCGCTGAAGGAAATACCGGCGGTGAATGCCGAGATCGACGGCACCGATCTGATCTACAAGAACTATGCCCATATCGGCGTCGCCGTCGGCACCGACAAGGGCCTCGTCGTGCCGGTCGTGCGCGATGCGGATCAGATGTCGATTGCCGAGATCGAAAAGGAAATCGGTCGTCTGGGCGTGGCTGCGCGCGATGGCAAGCTCGGCGTTGCCGATATGCAGGGCGGCACCTTCACGATTTCGAATGGCGGTGTTTATGGATCGCTGATGTCGACGCCTATCCTCAATGCACCGCAATCGGGCATTCTGGGCATGCACAAGATCCAAGAGCGTCCCGTCGTGGTCGGTGGCCAGATCGTAGTCCGTCCGATGATGTATCTGGCACTTTCTTACGATCACCGTATCGTGGACGGCAAGGAAGCGGTCACCTTCCTGGTGCGCGTCAAGGAGAGCCTGGAAGATCCGGAACGCCTCGTTCTCGATTTGTAGGATTGCAAGGAAAGCCGTGTTGGTTCAGCGCAGAGAATTCACGCCAAACGGCCCCGCCGGTTCGCGTGACAGGTTTGCGTTGAAGCCGATACGGCTTTCGCTTCTTGCCAGCCTCGGCGCGATCTGCCTGTTGTCAACTGTTCTGGCGCAGGACATGCCGGACTATCAGGATGACCGATCGACGCCGCGAAGCGTGGTCGAGAGCCTGTATAACGCGATCGCGCGCCACGAATATCTCCGCGCATGGAGCTATTTTCGCGACGAGCCCGGGCGTCCCTCGTTGGAAAACTTTGCCAAGGGCTATGAGGACACTTCAAGCGTTCGCGTGCGTATCGGAGACGGTGAAGCAGAAGGTGCGGCCGGCTCGACCTATACCAGCCTTCCCGTTGTGATCGAGGCGACCGGGAGGAGCGGCGACACATCGGTTTATGCGGGATGCTATTTGTTGCGCTTCGTGGTGCCCGGCATTCAGGCGACGCCGCCTTTCGAGCCACTCGGCATCGTGAAGGGCCGGTTGCAGCCCGCGCAACAGAGCTTTGATGACGCGCGCGGTTCGTGCGATAACATCACGCAACCCTCCGGCGCTGCCCAGTAAGGATACGGTCATGGACACAGGTCTCCCTACTGAACTGCTCATCCTTGGATGGAGCGTCGTTCTGCTTTTGGTGCATATTTTCGCACAGGGCCAGTCCGCCACGCGCGACACCGGCACGCAATACAATGCCAGCGCGCGCGATGAGGCTCGCCAGCTTTCCAAACTGACCGGGCGGCTTGAACGCGCCAAATGGAATTTTCTGGAAACCTATCCGGCTTTTGTCGCATTGGCGCTCGGTTTGGTGGTTTCCGGCCAGGCCAGTGAATGGGGCGAGATCGGTGCCATCATCTGGTTTGCGGCTCGTATCGTTTATCTGCCGCTTTATGCTTTCGGCATTCCTTATCTTCGCTCGCTGATCTGGCTGGCATCGCTGCTTGGCCTGCTTATCATGCTTGGCAGCTTTCTGGGCTGAAGCCCATCGCCTTCAAAACCAATTCGACACGCAGGAATTTATCTCATGGCAGCTTTTGATGTTGTGGTAATCGGAACCGGTCCGGCAGGCTATGTCTGCGCGATCAAGGCGGCCCAACTCGGCTTGAACACCGCAGTGGTTGAAAAGAACCCGAATTTCGGCGGCACCTGCATCAATATCGGCTGCATTCCGTCCAAAGCGCTGTTGCACGCTTCCGAGCAGTTCGCAGCCGTGAGCCATGATTTTGCGAAGCTCGGCATCAAGGTGCCTGCACCGGAACTCGACCTGCCGGCGATGCTCGCGCACAAGACCGACACCGTCGCGGCCAATACCAAGGGCCTCGAATTCCTGATGAAGAAAAACAAGATCACCACCTTCCGCGGCATGGGCAAGGTGCTGGGCGCGGGCAAGGTCCAGGTCACGGCAGAAGACGGTTCGACGCAAACGGTTGAAACGAAGAATATCGTCATCGCCACCGGCTCGGATGTCGCAGGCATTCCGGGTGTGGACGTCGCTTTCGATGAAGAAGTGATCGTGTCGTCCACCGGCGCGCTGTCCTTTGACAAGGTGCCGGAAACGCTGGTTGTGGTCGGCGGCGGCGTCATCGGCATGGAACTCGGTTCCGTGTGGTCGCGTCTGGGCGCCAAGGTCACGGTTGTGGAATATCTCGATAATCTGCTCGGCATCATGGATGGCGAGATCGCCAAGCAATTCGCCAAGATCATGGCCAAGCAGGGCATTGAACTGAAGCTTGGTGCCAAGGTCACCGGCGTTGAAAAAGGCGGTGCGGGCGCGCGCGTCACCTTCGAGCCGGTCAAGGGCGGCGAAGCCGAAACGATCGAAGCCGAGCGCGTTCTGGTTGCAACGGGCCGCAAGCCCTTCCATGACAAGCTCGGTCTTGGCGAAGCCGGCGTCGAACTCGACGAACGCGGGCGCGTGAAGACCGATAATGGTTACAAGACCAATGTGGATGGAATCTACGCCATCGGCGATGTGATTGCAGGACCAATGCTTGCGCATAAGGGTGAGGACGAAGGCGTTGCGGTAGCGGAAATCCTCGCTGGCCAGCACGGCCATGTGAACTACGACGTCATCCCGAGTGTGGTTTACACCAATCCGGAAGTGGCTTCCGTCGGCAAAACGGAAGAAGAGCTGAAAAAGGATGGCGTGGACTACAAGGTCGGCAAGTTCCCGTTCTCGGCCAATGGCCGGGCGCGCGCGATGCTGCAAACGGATGGGCTCGTCAAGGTGCTGGCCGATGCCAGGACCGACCGTGTTCTCGGCGTCCACATTCTTGGCTTCGGCGCGGGCGAGATGATCCATGAGGCCGCTGTGCTGATGGAGTTTGGCGGTTCGTCGGAAGATCTCGCGCGCACCTGCCATGCGCATCCGACGATGTCGGAGGCCGTCAAGGAAGCCGCGCTCGGCACTTTCTTCAAGACGATCCATTCCTGATGACGAGGCCACCTTCTACGCGTTCCCTGCATTGACTTCGCGCTGGGGAAGCGTAGAAGCAACTTCGTTCCGGAGCACATCATGCGCAGCCTCATCTCGGCATTCCTCGCTTACGCCCCCGCGCCAATCGCGGGTATTGGCGCAGGCGCGCGCATCGCGCTCGTGAAAACGACGGCCAAAACGATCATTACGACCACGAAAACGGTCTGATCCCTGCGGCCTGCTCTCCCTCTCCCGGGTTCGGCCGGGGGATGAGCCGAGGCAGAACCCGTGTCATGGCCGACGGGTTTTCCAAAGCGCCAGCGGAGAGGAAGAGGAGAAGTTTCGATATGGGTTATAAAGTTGCGATCGTCGGCGCCACGGGAAATGTGGGCCGCGAAATGCTCAATATTCTGGAAGAGCGCGGTTTCCCTGCCGATGAGGTCGTGGCGCTGGCGTCGCGTCGCAGCCAGGGTTCGGAAGTGTCTTATGGCGACAAGACGCTGAAAGTTCGCGCGCTTGAGCAGTATGATTTTTCCGATACCGATATCTGCCTGATGTCGGCCGGCGGCAATGTTTCGAAGGAATGGTCTCCTAAGATCGGCCGTCAGGGCTGTGTGGTGATCGATAATTCATCGGCCTGGCGCTATGATGCCGAAGTGCCGCTGATCGTGCCGGAAGTGAACCCGGATGCCGTTGCGGGCTTCACCAGGAAGAACATCATCGCCAATCCCAACTGCTCGACGGCGCAGCTCGTCGTGGCG
>JAFAGL010000198.1 GCA_023422735.1 Pseudomonadota bacterium | reverse complement strand
TAGTGCATGACCTCAGCCGAGCGCAGCAACGCCTTCGTTGGAATGCATCCCCAGTTCAGACAAATACCGCCAAGATGCTCACGTTCGACGATCGCGGTCTTCAAGCCGAGTTGCGCGGCGCGAACTGCGGCAACATAGCCGCCCGGGCCCGAACCAATGATGATTACGTCGTAAATGGTTTCGGCCATCGCCGTCTCCTTAAAGTCCGAGCATCATGCGCACAACAGGCTCGAGGGCCCTGCCAATAGCGCGCGTATTGGCTGCGTCCAGATGAATACCGTCGATCGGTGATGTGCGGGCAACCGAGCCTGCGTCGAAAAAACCGCATCCTGCCTGGTCAGCCAGATCGGCATAGAGCGGTGCCAGTATCTGTGATTCTTCGATCTTGCCGGCAAACATTGCAGCAAAATCGGTATTCGCTGTTTCACAGATCGTGGGCGGCGCCACGATGAGCATATCGGGTGCATCAGCAGCAGTTGGATAGGGATGGTAACGAACAATCTCAACGAGCCGCTCGATGCCTTGGCGCGCACCGAAAGCCGTGCCGCAAATCAGGGGCTTCATGTCATTGGTGCCAAGCATGAAGATCACCAGATCGAGTGGCGCGTGGGTCGAAAGAATCGACGGCAGAATCCGCGCGCCATTGCGGTCAGCGGGCGCGAGATGGTCATCCCACACGGTCGTCCGGCCATTCAGGCCTTCTGCGATGACGTTCGCTTTATCACCCAACCCGGATTGCAACGTGCTGGGCCAGCGATCTTTAAATTCGTGGCGCCCGCCGTCTTGGGGATCATATCCCCAAGTCAGCGAATCTCCGTAGCAGAGAACGTTGCGCATATTCGATCACACCAGCATGCCAAGCGGGTTTTCGATATGCCGCTTGAAAGCGCCCACCAATTCAGCACCCAACGCGCCATCAACGGCCCGGTGATCCGTGGATAGCGTCACCGACATGACTGTTGCTACCTTGATCTCACCGCTCTTGACGACTGCGCGCTCTTCACCTGCACCGATGGCGAGGATAGTTGCGTGCGGCGGATTGATCACCGCCGCAAAATCCTTGATGCCGAACATCCCGAGATTGGAAACGGCAGTCGTGCCGCCTTGATACTCTTCGGGCTTCAGCTTGCGCGCACGCGCACGCGCGGCAAGATCCTTCATCTCATTCGAAATCGCGGAAAGAGACTTCTCTTCCGCGTGCTTGATGATCGGGGTAATCAGGCCTCCCGGGATGGAAACCGCAACGCCGACATCAGAATGTTTGTGCATCACCATATTCGCCTCGGTCCAGGAGGCGTTTGCCGATGGCACATCGCGCAAGGCAAGCGCCATCGCCTTGATGATGAAGTCGTTGACCGAAAGCTTGTAATGAGGAACCTCGCCCTTCTCGCCTTTCTTGACCGGAGCCGCGAGATTAAGCTGCTGGCGAAGGGCAAGCAACGCATCCAGCTCGCAATCGGCCGTCAGGTAGAAATGCGGAATGGTCGACTTGGCTTCAACCAGACGGCGCGCGATCGTCTTGCGCATATTGTCATGTGGCAAGAGTTCGTAGGAGCCTTCCTCGAACAGTTTGAGCACTGCGTCGTCCGACATGCCTTTCGGCGCCGCAGCTGACTGCGTAGGAACCGCAGAACCAGCAGTAGCAGGCTGAGTCGCTGCTTGGCCCTTCGACGCACCTTCGACATCAGCCTTAACGATCCTCCCCCTGGGGCCAGACCCGGTGATCCCGCTCAGATCGACACCGGCTTCCTTTGCCAGACGACGTGCCAGTGGAGATGCGAAAACGCGATCGCCTTTCGCCTTCGTTGGCTCAGCGGATGCTGTCTCGGTCTTCGGTGTTTCCACAGGTTTGGCTGCGTCCGAAGCAGTAGATTTGCTGCCGCCATCGCTCGCCGTGGCGGCAGCCTCAGCCTCCGCCTTAGGTTTCTCATCCTGCTTTGGCGCAGCTTCCGCCTCGGCTGGCACGGCATCGCCGCCGGCAGCAGCAGCGCTGGCGTCCTCGCCCTCTTCGGCAAGGATAGCGATCAGCGAGTTGACCTTCACCCCTTCCGAGCCGGCTGGAACCACGATCTTGGCGACCGTGCCCTCATCAACGGCCTCGACTTCCATCGTGGCCTTGTCGGTTTCGATCTCGGCGATCACATCGCCGGGTGCAACTTGGTCGCCTTCCTTAACCAGCCATTTGGCGAGGTTTCCCTCTTCCATCGTGGGCGAAAGTGCCGGCATGGTAATGTTGATCGGCATGACGCTCCCCCTCAGGCCCGATAAGTGACGGCCTTCACCGCCTCGATCACTTCCGCCACGTTGGGCAGAGCGAGCTTTTCGAGATTTGCAGCGTAAGGCATCGGCACGTCCTTGCCGCATATCGTGATGACAGGCGCATCCAGATAATCGAAAGCGCGCTGCATCACCTGGCTTGCAATATGATCGCCGACCGAACTTTGCGGGTAGCCCTCTTCGATCGTCACCAGACGGTTGGTCTTTTTAACCGATGCGAGGATCGTATCGAAATCGAGCGGACGGATCGTGCGTAGATCGATGATCTCCGCATCAATGCCCAACTCGCGCAACTCGGCTTCAGCCTTCACCGCATAGGTCATGCCGATGCCCCAGGACAAGAGCGTCACATCCTTGCCCTGCTTATGAACGCGCGCCTTGCCAATCGGCAAAACGAAATCATCCAGTTTCGGGACGTCAAAGGACTGACCGTAAAGAATCTCGTTTTCCAGGAAGATCACAGGATTGGGATCGCGGATTGCCGCCTTCAACAGACCTTTGGCATCTGCCGCCGTATACGGCTGGACGACCTTCAGGCCCGGGATGTGGCTATACCAAGCAGCGTAATCCTGGCTATGCTGGGCAGCAACGCGAGCCGCGGCGCCATTCGGGCCGCGAAACACAATCGGCGCGCCCATTTGACCGCCGGACATATAGAGGGTCTTGGCGGCGGAGTTGATGATCTGGTCAATCGCCTGCATTGCGAAATTGAAGGTCATGAACTCGACGATTGGCTTCAAACCAGCCATTGCCGCGCCCACGCCGACGCCGGCAAATCCATGCTCGGTAATGGGCGTATCAACTACGCGCTCGGCGCCGAATTCCTGGAGCAGGCCTTGGGTGATCTTATAGGCGCCCTGATATTCCGCAACTTCCTCGCCCATAACGAAGACATCCTTGTCGCGGCGCATTTCCTCGGCCATGGCATCGCGGAGCGCCTCGCGCACCGTGGTCGAAACCATTTCGGTACCCGATGGAATGTCGGGATCGGCTGCCACATCAAACTTTGGCTGAGCAGGAGCGGCATTGACCTTCTTGGCGGAAGGCTCTTCCGTTGCTGGCCTCGCCTTGCCACCCGCTTCATCGGAAGCGGTCTTTTCCGAATCGACGACAGGCTTCGACGATTCGTCGGCCGTCTTCGAGGTGGTGGCGTCAGAACTTTCGCCTTCCTGAAGCAGAACGGCGATTGGCGTATTCACTTTCACGCCTTCGGTGCCTGCCTGGACGAGGATCTTGCCCAAAGTGCCTTCATCAACGGCTTCGACTTCCATCGTTGCCTTGTCCGTTTCGATTTCGGCGATCACATCGCCAGGCGCGACGTTATCACCTTCATTCTTCAACCATTTGGCGAGATTGCCTTCTTCCATCGTAGGAGAAAGCGCGGGCATCAAAATATCGATCGGCATACCCGTTTCTCCTTAAAGCAGGATGTCTGTGTAGAGCTCGGATACATCCGGCTCCGGGTCGGTTTGGGCAAAATCGGCGGAACCGGCGACAATATCGCGAACCTCCTTATCGATCGACTTGAGCTCTTCTTCGCTCGCCCAGCCTTGTTCGATAATGCGTGCCTTCACCTGCTCGATCGGATCATGCTCCGAACGCATTTTCTGCACTTCATCCTTCGATCGGTATTTCGCGGGATCTGACATTGAGTGGCCGCGATAACGATAGGTCTGCATCTCAAGAATGATCGGACCTTTGCCCGAGCGCGCATGTTCAAGAGCAAGTTCTGATGCCGAAGCGACAGCACGAATATCCATGCCATCAACTTTCATGCCCGGAATGCGGAAAGACACACCGCGCTGCGAAAAATCGGTTTCTGCCGACGAACGGCTGACAGAGGTGCCCATCGCGTAGCGATTGTTTTCGATCACATAAACGACCGGTAGCTTCCACAACGAGGCCATATTAAAGCTCTCGTAGACCTGTCCCTGATTGGCTGCGCCATCACCAAAATAGGTTACGCTGACCGAGCCATCGCCGCGATACTTGTTGGCGAATGCCAGGCCTGTCCCAAGCGGGACCTGAGCGCCCACAATACCATGCCCGCCATAGAACTTCTTATCCTTGGAAAACATGTGCATGGAGCCGCCTTTTCCTTTGGAATAGCCCCCCCGGCGCCCTGTCAACTCCGCCATCACGCCACGCGGATCCATCTCCATCGCCAGCATGTGGCCGTGGTCGCGATAGGCTGTTATCATTTGGTCGCCGTCGCGCATTCCAAGACGCATACCGGTAACCACTGCTTCCTGGCCAATATAGAGGTGACAGAAACCTCCAATAAAACCCATACCATAAAGCTGGCCGGCCTTCTCCTCAAAGCGGCGGATCAGCAACATGCTGCGATAGGCAGCAAGCTCCTGCTCCTTGCTCAGCTTTGCCGGGGGCGGTGCTTCAAGCGTGCCGCGGAATTGCAAATCCTGTTTTGCGTCAGCCTCCGCTTTCGCCTGCGATTTTCTCGCGGCAGTAGCCATACTCGACTCCCTGAACTTTTCTCGTGCGGACGTTGGCCAGAATTTGCCCGAGGCCCGGATCAGGAGTGACGCTAGCACGCCAGTAGCCGCATCGCCATGCGCAAAATGCATGGCTGTTATGCGGCTAACTTGTTGAAACTTTGGAAGTAAAGAGGATGAACTGCATTCCAGTTCATCCTACGAGGCGTTGAAGTCTACTCTTCGCGTTTACGAAGGATAACCAGCTCATTCGTGTGCGACAGGTTCAAAGCACGCCTCGCATATTCATCAAGCATGTCTTTTTCTATCGAACCGTCCTGCAGAAGGTGGACACGGGTCTCCAAGGCAACGCGCTGGGATCTCACTCTATCCAACTGCTTCTGCATCACAGCAGTCCGCTCCACCAAGGCATATTTCGAATAGATGCCATACTCACCATGCCAGGCATGGAAGCCGAAATAGGAAAGAAATGCGAGCGTGATCGCCGGCAAGACCAAGCGGCCTAGGCGACGCTGACGATATTGACGTGTCCACATTGGTGCATTCCATGTTCCACGCACCAATGTGGACGAACGTGCTTAATACATCGTTATTCATATGCTTTTAACGCGTACGTAGAATTGATTTTCCGGCATAAATTGCCTGTTGTCCGAGTTCTTGCTCGATACGGATCAACTGGTTGTATTTTGCAAGCCGATCCGAACGAGCTAGCGAACCGGTCTTGATCTGCCCGCAATTGGTTGCGACGGCCAAATCTGCAATCGTCGAATCTTCGGTTTCGCCCGAACGATGAGACATCACGGCAGTATAAGCAGCCTTATGCGCTGTTTCGACTGCATCCAGCGTTTCGCTCAATGATCCGATTTGGTTGACCTTGACGAGAATGGAGTTGGCCACTCCCATTTTGATGCCATCACGAAGACGAGCAGTGTTTGTCACGAACAGATCATCGCCAACCAGCTGCACCTGCCTGCCGGCGCGGTCAGTGAGAGCTTTCCAGCCATCCCAGTCGTCTTCCGACATACCATCTTCGATCGAGATAATCGGGTAATCAGTTGCGAGTTTGGCGAGATACTCGGCTTGCTCCTGCGGAGAACGCGTCTTCCCCTCGCCCTCGTAAACATATGCGCCATCCTTGAAGAATTCCGTCGCTGCACAATCGAGTGCCAGATACATGTCCTCTCCGGGGCGGTAGCCTGCTTTCTCGATCGAGGACATGACAAAGTCCAGCGCCTCTTCGGCACTTTTCAGGTTTGGGGCGAAACCGCCTTCATCCCCCACATTCGTGTTGTGGCCGGCCTCCTTGAGGCGCTTCTTGAGCGTGTGGAAAACTTCCGCGCCCATTCTGACAGCTTCGCCCAGCGAATCTGCGCCCACCGGCATGATCATAAATTCCTGAAAATCGATTGGATTATCGGCATGCGCTCCGCCATTGATGATGTTCATCATTGGAACAGGCAAAACGCGAGCGCTGGCGCCGCCTACATAGCGATACAATGGCAGACCTGAGGATTGCGCTGCCGCTTTTGCAACGGCCATGGAAACACCAAGAATGGCGTTAGCCCCTATACGCGCTTTGTTCGGTGTTCCATCGAGATCGATCAACGCCTGGTCGATCTGCAGTTGCGCCTCTGCATCCATACCGCCAATGGCATCAAAAATTTCGCCGTTTACAAAGCCGACGGCCTTTTCCACGCCTTTGCCCAGGTAACGTTCACCACCGTCGCGCAACTCGACGGCTTCATGAGCACCTGTAGAAGCCCCAGAAGGGACGGCGGCGCGACCGAACGCGCCGTCTTCCAAGAATACGTCTACCTCGACAGTAGGGCTGCCGCGGCTATCAAGGATTTCGCGTCCGACAATATCGATAATGGCTGCCACGGCAGGTTCTCCTGTAAGAATGGATCTGCCGCAGTCCTTATCGAAAGCGATGCGAAACGCAACCGGTAGGCGTGCTTAGAACCAGTAAGGCGGAACCTGATAGTACTCATATGACTCGCGGCGGGCTTCCGTCCCATCACTGGTCGTTAGCGCGTCGATTTCATAGCTTGGGGCAGCCTCAAGCTGTTCGCGCGTGAAAGGTACGACATAGCCTTCTTTTTCAGGCACGTAGTCAAGCGCGGACCACGGGATCGCGTGGTATTTTTCGCCAATTCCCAGAAAGCCGCCAAACCCAACCACAGCAAACATGATATTGTTGGAAAGTTTGTCGAGCATCACATCCTCGATCTTCCCTATGCTGTCGCCAGAGTTGTTCAGAACTGATGTTCCAATGACCCGCGATGCGCGGATGGCTTTGGTATGTCCTGTTTGTGTAACCATTTGTCGTCCTCCTATGGAAAAGGGGAACGTGGTTGGGAGCGCTCGGTTGCGCTAAAAATCTACGCTTTTGCCAATCGGTCGAATGCGATCAGTTTCTCCACCAAGGCTGAAAGTTGTTCCAAAGGAACCATGTTTGGTCCGTCCGACGGCGCGTTATCGGGATCCTGGTGCGTTTCAATGAAAACACCAGCGACGCCGACCGCAACAGCCGCGCGCGCCAAAGTTTCGATAAAGCGCCGATCCCCTCCCGAAGAACCGCCCTGCCCGCCGGGTTGCTGGACGGAATGGGTTGCATCAAAAATCACTGGCGCCCCGATCTCCCGCAATACAGGAAGCGCGCGCATATCTGAAACGAGCGTATTGTAGCCGAACGAAACACCACGCTCAGTGGTCATTACATTTGGGTTGCCGGAGCCGGTCACTTTGGCAACCACATTCTTCATGTCCCAAGGTGCAAGGAATTGCCCCTTCTTGACATTGACCACCTTGCCCGTTCTGGCAGCCGCAACCAGCAGATCGGTTTGACGGCAAAGAAACGCAGGAATCTGAAGAATATCGACGACTTCGCCGACCACACGGCACTGCTCTTCGGAGTGGACATCGGTCAGGATAGGCAGGCCAAATTCCGCTTTCAAATCCGCGAAGATTGGCATCGCCACATCAAGTCCAGCACCGCGCTCGCCACTTAACGAGGTGCGATTCGCCTTGTCGAAACTGGTTTTGTAAATAAGTCCAATTCCAAGCTGGCTCGCCATTTCCTTCAAGGAGCCCGCCATGTCAAACGCGTGCTGGCGCGTTTCAAGCTGACATGGCCCCGCAATCAAGGTCAGCGGCAGATCATTGCCGAATGTAACCGAGCCGACAGCAACGTGGGAATTCACAGCGCTCATATTTCTTTCTCCGAGAACAGGAAATAAACGCCCTGCCCGGGAGCCGGAGGCACGACTAGCATTTGACGATGACGACTGAAGGCTATCGCGTTTTCTTCCAGCATTTTTCGCGTTTTTTCCAGATCCTGCACTGCAAATTCAACCGCGACCGCCTGCAGTGTCGGGTCGGAAGATGTTTTGTCTTTGGCAATCCCGAACTCTTCGCCTAGCGCATCGGGATCACACACGCATATATGCGTGTCGCCTAGTCCGAGCTTCAGAGATCGAGCGTCGGAAGAGATGTCGCTGCTTAGCGATACAGCCTTCAGAAATGTTTCGAAATGATGGGCCTCAGGTGCGAGCATGACTATGTTTCGCAAGCCGACGACGCTATTTGAATGTACTGTCAATGATTTGCGATCGACACTT
>JAFAGL010000187.1 GCA_023422735.1 Pseudomonadota bacterium | reverse complement strand
GCCTGCGCATCTCCATCACCTATGCCGTCGTGGGCGCGATCTTTGCCGAATATTCCGGTGCCGCGCGCGGGCTGGGCATCTATATCCTCAACGCCAAGAACAATTTTCGGCCGGACCTGGTGCTTGCCGCGGTTTGCATAAGCGCCACGCTGACTTTGGTGCTGTTCGGGATCACGGTTCTCGTGCAACGCGTTTCGATGCCTTGGGCGCGATTCACGCAGGAGGTGGCACGATGACGGCCCCGCCGCGCCTTGAATTGCGTGAGGTTTCGAAGTCCTTCGGCGAAACCGACGTTCTGGCAGGAATTTCCCTCAAAGTTCAGCCAGGGGAATTCGTTTCGATCCTCGGACCTTCCGGTGCCGGCAAATCGACGATCTTCCAGATCCTGACAGGTGGGATCAAGCAAGACGCCGGCGAGCTGCGCTTCGATAACCAGCCGATCCGCAAAACTGCCGGGCATTTCGCTTTCATGCCGCAACGCGACGCCTTGATGCCCTGGCGGCGCATTCTGGACAATACGACGCTCGGATTGGAAGTGCAGGGCGTGCGGCGGAAGCAAGCGCGCCAACAGGTGGCGCCCTTGTTTCGCGAATTCGGACTGGAGGGGTTCGAGCGCCATTATCCGGCGCAGTTGTCCGGCGGCATGCGGCAACGCGCGGCCTTGCTTCGCACAGTGGTGCAGCACCGTGACATGCTGCTTCTCGATGAACCTTTCGGCGCACTCGATGCGCTCACCCGAACAACCATGCAGCGCTGGCTGGAAGGGATGTGGCAGACACATCGCTGGACAGCGCTGTTAATCACCCACGATGTCAGAGAAGCCGTTTATCTATCTGACCGGATTTATGTTTTGTCGGCACGCCCAGCTCAAGTGATACGTGAGTTCCAGATCGATCTGCCGCGACCACGACATGCCGACAAGCACATCATTGCCAGCGCCAACGCCTTGGAAGCGGACATCCTCGAAACGCTTCTCGGTGCCGTTACCAAAGGATCGACTTCGTCATGACCAAGATCAATCGCCGTCAAATGGTTTTGCTGACCTTGCTCGCCGGAGCCGCAGGTTCAGCGCCTGCGGGGGCACAGCCAGCGAAACGCAACAGCGTCAGGATCGCGCTGGACTGGACGCCCAACACCAATCATGTCGGCCTGTATGTCGCGCGCGACATGGGCTTTTATACGGATGCCGGGCTTGAGGTGGAAATCCTGCCCTATGGCGACGCCAGCCCGGGAACGTTGATTGCCAATGATATCGCGCAATTCGGCGTGACGGGCGCACTCGGGTTTTTCACGCAACGTAGTGCGGGTGCTGATCTCAAAGCTGTCTATGCCGTGGTGCAAACCGAGACCGGCCGGTTGGTCTTCAATGACGAGCGCAAGGACATTCAACGGCCGCTGGATCTCGACGGACTGACCTATGGCGGATTTGGCAGCAATTGGGAAAAGACCTTGATCGCCTCATTGATCCGCAATGATGGTGGCAAGGGCGAGTTCGAGACAATCACGCTCGGCACTTCCGCATATGAGGCACTGGCCAATGGTGCGGTCGATTTCACGCTGGAGGTCTACACATGGGAAGGCGTGAAGGCAGAACTGGAAGGGCGCAAGCAGCGCGCTTTCCGTTACGCGGATTTTGGCGTGCCCGATCAGCACACGACTTTTCTGTCATCCAGCCAGGCATTTCTGGATGCGCAGCCAGAGGCCGCTTCCGCTTTCTTGAAGGCGACGCAACGCGGCTACGCTTTCGCGGTCGACAATCCGGATGAAGCGGCGCGTATTCTGGTGGATGCCAACAAAGACATGCTGACCGATCCCGAGTTGATCCGCGCTTCGCTCAAGGCGCTTGTCGAGGGACATTATCTGGCGCGCGCAGATGGCACGGTCGGGTTGATCGACCCGGCCAAGATGGAATCGATCGGCGCCTTTCTGCATTCCTCAGGTATTCTATTAGATGGTGATGGCAAGCCATTGCTACAAAAGCCGGATTTCTCGACCTACTTCTCGAACCGGTTGCTGGAAAATTGATCCGGCAAATGCATCTCAATGCGGTTCTTTATGGTTTGGGTGCGCATGAGGCTGCATGGCGGATGCCGGAAAGCGATCCGCACGCAGTCACCGATCTGTCATTCTGGATCGACATCGCCACGCGAGCCGAACGCGCTGGATTCGACGCGCTTTTTCTGGGCGATGTCCTGGCGCTTCAAGCCGCGTCCGACAAGCATTTGTCGGACGCAATGGACCCCATCGTCATCATGTCCGCCCTGGCGGCGGTCACCAGCCGGATCGGGCTGATCGCAACTGCCTCGACGAGTTTCGACCACCCGTTTCATCTGGCGCGTCGCTTTGCCTGTCTCGATCACATCAGTCGTGGTCGCGCAGGCTGGAATATCGTCACCTCGTCCAATGTCCTTGAAGCGCGTAATTTCGGTCTCGATGCGATGCCAGAGCACGCGCAGCGCTATGCGCGGGCCGCCGATGTCGTCGACGCGGTGATCGCCTTATGGGAAAGCTGGGATGAGGACGCGAAGCTGGGCGATCAGAAATCGGGGCAATATCTCGACCCGGCCAAGGTTCGCGCTGTTCGTCACGAAGGGCCGTTCGTGCGCAGCGCGGGGCCTTTGAACGTGCCACGTCCGCCGCAAACCCGGCCGGTTCTGGCGCAAGCCGGTTCATCGGAAGCCGGGCGCGCTTTTGCCGCTACCCGTGCCGATCTCGTGTTCACGGTACAAGCCGATATCGATGACGCGCGGGCGTTTTACGCCGATATGAAAAGCCGGGCGAAGCAGCAAGGGCGCGATCCGGACGCAGTTCGCATCCTGCCCGGCCTCGTGCCGATTGTCGCGGCCAACCGGGAAGAAGCGGAGGCGCGGCTGGCGCAACTGAACAGTTTCGCGAGTTTGGAACATCTGATTGCGAAGGGTTCGGAATTTCTCGGCATTGACCTTGAACTTCTCGATCTCGATCAACCCTTGCCGGACGATTTCGTACCTGAAGCCGGCAATCAAGCCAGCCAGAGCCGCGTGTCGGTTCTCGTCGGTCTCGCCAGGCGCGAAAACCTGACTGTGCGGCAATTGCTGGCGCGGATGGCGAGTGGTCGGGGTCATTTGCTTCTGGTCGGCACAGGCGAGACAATTGCCGACACGATGGAGGAATGGGTGGAAACGGGTGCATCGGACGGCTTTAATGTCATGGCCCCGGTCTTGCCGGGCGATCTGGAACGGTTCGCGGACCATGTGATGCCGGTTCTTAGGCGACGAAAACTGGTTGGTGAACAGGGTCTGGCTTGACTTTCCAACGCGGCATCGCCACCCTCTATCTATCATGAAGACGATGCCCGCTCATAAACCCATCTCAAGGTTGTGTCCTATCGCAGGATACTAGGCCCCGGGCTCGGTCGCATTCCGCCCCGGCTGCGGGGTGTTCCAAATCTGCTCCATTCAATATGTCGGTTGCGCCCGTCTGGCGGCTGCGTCCCGCATTCATTCGCCGAACAGATCGATCGGCCTTTCACCTGAAGAGTTAAAACCATGTCTAACAGCCGCAGCGGCCGCAAGCCTGCTATCCAGATTACCCAGAGCGATTACGACAAGCTTTCGCTTCTCGCTGAAAACGCTTCCAATGCGGTTGTGGCTGAAGAGCTTGCCACCGAACTCGATCGAGCAAAGATCGTGCCGGAAGAGAAGCTTCGGGCCAAGACGATCCGCATGGGTTCGAAACTCAGCTATTCCGCCGAAGGTGAGAGCCGCGCCGTGACGCTGGTTTATCCGGGTGAAGCCGATATTGCCGAAGGGCGGATTTCCATTCTGACTCCCATCGGGGTTGCCTTGATCGGCTTGTCGGAAGGCCAGTCAATCGACTGGCAGGCGCGCGATGGCCGCAATCACCGTTTGACGGTGGAAAGCGTCGGCTGATGTCCGATCCTGAAGGTCAGCACATTCTCAGCTGCTGACCTTCCTTCGATTGAAGCCTGTGCGCGGCTTGATCGCATGGGTCAGAATCGCTCCGCTTTCGTAATAAGCCTCGCGGAAGCTGACAAAGCGTTCGTCATGGGTTGAAACCGGGACCACCGGCAGATCCGCTGTACTGCCATCGAGTGCTGCATTCGCGACAGCCGTTCCGAATACCGTGCCGGGGCCGATACCGCGCCCGGAATATCCAAAGGCGGCATAAGCGGATGGGCCGAACTCGATGATCTTTGGAATGTGGTCGCTGGTCATGGCGATGCGACCGCGCCATGCATATTCAAATGGCAGATCTGCAAGCTGTGGATAGACCTGCGCCAGCTTGCGGCGCGCCCAGCCTGCATGGATGCTTCTTCCCGGTCCTTCCACATTACCCACAGCGCCGAGGATCATTCGGCCTGCCTGATCAATACGGAAGGACGACATGACGAGGGCTGTGTCCCAGCAGCCTTCTCCACCCGGCAGGATTTCGGCACGCAGGCGTTCGGGCATTGGTGCTGTTGCGAACTGACAATAGCTCATCGCGACGAATTGCGGGCGAAAAGGAATGTCGATCCCTTCAAAATACGCATTGGTGGCCAACAAAAGCGCCTTGGCGCGCACGGTCTTGTTGTTCGCCGTAACGCACCAAAGATCCTGCTCACGCCGAACCATAGTGACTTTCGAATGCTCGAATAAGCGCGCGCCATCGGCGATTGCCGCCTTCGCGAGGCCGCGCGCATAAGACAAGGGCTGGATGGTGCCCGCACGCGCATCAAGCAAGGCACCAAGGAAAAGATCGCTGCCGGTGCGGCGCCGGGTTTCTTCGGCATCAAGCAGCGTCAACGGAAAATTGCGTGCGATCCCTTGCGCATGGCGGCTGTGGAGATCGCGCAAACCGGCGGGCGAATGTGCGAGATGCAACGTTCCATTGTGGGTTGCTTCGCAGTCGATGCCTTCGCGTTCAATCAATGACCAGACAAGCTCAGGCGCCTTGCCGAGCGTTTCAATCAACCGTTCACCCGCCTGTTCACCCATTTCCTTACGGACATCATCAGGCGGAAGCCACAAACCTGCGTTGACAAGGCCGACATTGCGTCCGGAGCCGCCATGCCCGAATGTTTCGCTTTCGAGCAGCGCGACACGCGCACCTTGCCTTGCTGCCTCCAGAGCGGCGGCAGCACCCGTGAATCCGCCACCTATAATGACGAAATCCACGTCGAGATCGTCCTGCAAAGGCCCAGCTTCAATGGTCAGCGAACTGCTCGCCCGCCACAGATTGCCAGTTGGAAATGATTTCTTCACGGCGGTGCCATTCATGGGTGCATCTCTCGCAAGACATAGGCTCTCGACCGAACGGGTTCGGAGAGTTATGAGATTATAACTTCAATCAAGCCCCGCAACAGCGAGGTTTTCTCCATTATGTTGGACAAAAACTCACATGATTGCCCCGCGCCGTTTTCTGCCGTCGATCAGTTCGCTTCTTGCACTTGAAGCGCTTGAGCGGCTTGGTTCCGTGAATGCGGCAGCCGCTGATTTGTCGCTGACGCATTCGGCAATCAGCCGGCAGTTGAAAATCCTGCAGGATCAGATCGGCGTGGAACTCTTTCATCGGCGCGGCAAGGGCGTGGTTTTGACCCGTCCCGGCAGCGATTACGCGCATTCGGTGCGCGATTGCTTGCAGGACCTGGCCAAAGCCAGCCTCAAGGTTCGCGCGGCAGGGGCGAAACTCAGTCTCGATCTTGCGATCAAGCCCGCCTTCGGCATGACATGGCTCGCACCGCGTTTGCGCGACTTTTCCCGTCTCCACCAGGATATTACGATCAATCTGAGCACACGGCTCGGTTCCGTCGATTTCCGTCGCGACGGCTTCGACGCAGCTCTGCATTTCGGTTTGCGCGATTGGCCGGATGTTGACTACCTGCCTTTGGCGACAGAGAGCGTGATCCCTGTGTGCAGTCCCATGCTGCTTGACGGCGATCAGATGCCGACAATCGAGGATCTATTGCGATTGCCGTTGTTGCACCTGGAAAATCGGCCCGGTGCCTGGGAACAATGGTTTGAAAGCCATGGGTTTCAGGCGATGGGGCTGCGCGGAATGCTGTTTGACCAGTTCAGCACGATGGCCGAAGCCGCGGCCCTTGGGTTCGGCGTGGCGCTTTTGCCGGATTTTCTGGCGAAAAAGCACATCGCGGATGGCAGGCTGGTTGCCGCCTGGAAAGACTACGCCTTGTCACAAGGCATTTATCACCTTGTATGGCCTTCGAACCGAAAGGCGGAAAAACCGCTGGAACTGTTGATCGAGTTTCTGCGGCGCGAAACGAAGAATGCGCCAAAAAGCCCATAAATCTCAGTGCTCTGCGGTGGCAATCACCAGACCCAGCGCCCGCGCGACCGTTTCCTGAAGGTCGGATGGCAAACAGGACACGATTTCGCGCTCCGCTTCCGCGTGATCCTTCATTGCCGCATCGGCTGTCTGGACGCCTTTTTGCGTCAATTCGACGATCACGCCCCGCCCGTCACGCGAATCCGCGTTGCGCGTGATATAGCCGTCGCTTTCCATCCGCCGCAGCAGATTGGACAAGCCGCCGGAGGTGACCAGCAACGTCGACAAAAGCTCCGAAGGCGACATGCGGAACGGAGGGCCGGAAACGCGGATGGTCGCCAGGACGGCATAAACCGGATATTTGATTCCGTGCTTTGCCAACGCCTTGTTCACAGCACGCATAATGATGTCGTTCAGGTGAAGGATGCGCCCGACGACAGCCTTGCCGCTGCCGTCGATATCCGGCCGCGCGCGGCGCCATTTGTCCATCCCGCGCCCGACGCGGTCGAGCTCCCAATAGCGCAGAACTGTTTCGTCCAAGTCTCGGTGCCCCTCACTTTTTTCTCGGTCTAACTGATCGCGGATCATTCCCACAAGCCAAAAGCTAAGAAAGAATATCTTTGTCTTTTCTTTCTTGAAAGATAATTTTCTCGATGTTAGCGTTTCAGCAATGACGCTCAAAGAGGCGTTTCGTGTGGGCTGGATAATGGGAGATCTAAAATGAAATTGCGTACAAAATTGCTCGCCGCCGCCGCAGTCATTGCCGGCCTTTCCGCGTCTTCCGCCCATGCCCAGGAATTGGTGCTCGGCGAGTTCGGCGGTTCGTTCGCCGACAATGTGAAGGCCTGTTACATCGACGCCTTCGAGAAGGAAACGGGCGCGACCGTTATTACCAAACTCGCCAATTCCGCGCAGCATGCAGCCGCGGTTCGCGCAACCGCCGGTCAGTCAGATATGGACGTCGTGTTCGCAGATGACGCGTTCGCAGTGCAGATGGCAAATGAAGGGCTGCTCGTCCCCCTTGACCGCGAAAAGCTGACCAATGCGCCCGACATCATCGACGGCGCCTGGGGCAAGGACGATGCCTATGTCGCAGCGATGCTGGGTGCGACGACGATCATCTACAACAAAGACAAGATCACCACGCCGCCAACCTCGTGGAACGATCTGTTCGATGAGAAATACAAAGGTCGCGTGACCATTGGTGACGTGTCCGGCACCACGGGCTGGCAGTTCCTTGCTGCCATCAACAAGATGGAAGGCGGGACCAACGAAGACATCACGCCGGGTGTCGAAAAGATCAAACCGCTCGCCAAGGAGGCTGTGCTACTTTACACGCAGGCCGATCAGGTCGTGTCCCTTTTCGAGCGCGGCGAGATCGACATCGCCGTCTGGTATCCGGATCGCGCCGGCGTTCAGGCCAAAAACGGGTTGCCGCTTGCTGCTGCCTATCCGAAGGAAGGCGCTGTCGGCATTCGCCCCTCGATCATGATTCCCAAGGGAACCGAGCAGGAAGAGCTGGCTCTCAAATTCATCGATACAGTGCTGAATGCTGACAACCAGAAATGCTTCTCCGAGCGTCAGTTCATCGGTCCTGTCAACAAGAATGTGAAGCTTTCCGAAGAGGTGTCGGCAATCGTTCCTTCGGGTGACGCCTTGGAAAAGATGCTGTTCCTCGATCCGAACGAGATGGCGACCAAACTGCCGGAATGGACGCGCCGCTGGCAGCGTGAAGTCCTGCGCTGAGCAAGCGCGGCAGATCGACCTGAAAATACGCGGTGAACCCATGAGCAGTCTCACTCTCGATCACGTCATCAAGCGTTACGGCGATGTTTCCGTCGTCAAGGACGTTTCGCTGGCGATCGCGGAAGGGGAATTCGTATCTTTGCTGGGACCTTCGGGCTGCGGCAAGACGACGATCCTGCGCATGGTCGCCGGGTTGATCGAACCAAGCGGCGGAACGATCCGCATTGGCGATCGCGATGTCACGCGGTTGCCGCCCAACAAGCGCAATATCGGGCTGGTTTTCCAATCTTACGCTTTGTTTCCGCATCTCACCGTTTTCGAGAATGTGGCTTTCGGCTTGCGCCGCAAGGGCGAAAGCGGTGCTGCACTCGATGCGCGCGTCAAAGAAGCGCTGGCGATGGTGCGTCTCGATGGCTATGGCGAGCGGTATCCGCGCCAGTTGTCGGGCGGCCAGCAGCAGCGCGTGGCCATGGCGCGGGCGATTGCGCCACGGCCGAATGTCATTTTGTTCGATGAACCGCTTTCCAATCTCGACGCCAAGCTGCGCGACGAGATGCAGATCGAATTGAAGCGCCTGCAAAGCGAGTTGCGGATCACGACCTTGTTCGTGACGCATGATCAGGGTGAAGCACTGAGCCTGTCCGACCGGGTTTGCGTGATGCATGATGGCGTCATCCAGCAATTTGCTGCGCCCGAGGAAATTTATCGCAAGCCGGCCACGAGCTTTGTTGCGAGCTTCATCGGCAAACCAAATCGTCTTGCTGGAACGATCCGGAATGGTCAGATTTCCGTCGGTGAGGGCCTTGCTCTGCGTGCTGATGATTTAAGCGAAGCGGATGGCGCTTCCGTGGATGTCTTTATCCGTCAGGAAGCCATTCATCTGGGTGAAGCATCCGGCGCGGATATGAACCGGATCGAAGGCATCGTTGCATTGCGCTCCTTTTCGGGCGCGCAGGTGCAATATGTCGTGCGTCTGGCGGGCGGCCAGGAAATCGTGGTCGAGGCCGCGTCCGCCGGTCCTTCGAGCAATCTCGCACAGGGTCAGCCGGTCACGTTGAATGTGGCGTCAGCCGATGTGCTGGTTCTGCCGAAAGCCGGTGCTGCAGCATGAAGCAGCTCCGTACCGGCCTGCTTTTGTTCGCACCGCTTCTGCTGGTTCTGGTCGGGGCGTTCGTCATCCCGCTCCTGCTGCTGGTTCCAACCAGTTTTCAGGAATATCAGCCGGGGCAGGGGATCGCAGCCGGTGCGTGGACGATTGAGAACTACGCGCGAATTCTTGCCGACGATTATTATCGCGAAGTTGTGGTGCGCACGCTGGGTCTCGGCATCGGCGTGACACTCGCCGCACTTTTGCTGGGTTATCCGGTCGCCTATCTGATCGTGCGCGGCAACCCGCGCTGGCGGCTGCCGCTGACCCTGCTCGTCATTTTCCCGCTGATGCTAAACCTCGTGGTGCGCTCCTTCGGCTGGATTGTGCTGCTCACCAACCGTGGCGTCGTCAACAATCTCCTGATCGATCTCGGCATTATCCAAACGCCATTGAAGCTGATGTTCAACCTAACCGGCGTGATGATCGGGCTGACGCATATCTATCTGCCCTTCATGGTGCTGATGCTGGTCACGGCGCTGCAAAACGTGCCGCGCGATGTCGAATCGGCCGCTTCGACGCTGGGCTCAAGCCGCTTCCACGTATTTCGTGCTGTCACGCTGCCCTTGACCGCACCGGGCATCATCGCCGGCTCCATCCTGGTGTTTGTTCTGACGATCAGTGCGCTTGTCACCCCGCGCATGTTGGGCGGGCCGACCTATCAGGTCATGGCGACCCTCATCTACGACGAATATATGCAGTTGCTCGATTGGCCGAGTGGCTCGGCTTTGTCCTTCTCGCTGGCTGCCGTCACCATTCTTATCATCTGGGCTTCGAGCCGTATGACCAAGCGCTGGGCAGGTCTGGCATGAGTGAACAACGTCCCGGTTTCACCGTTACCACGGTCGCACTGCTGGTTATTATCTTTCTGCAGATTCCCGTCATCGTGGTGATGCTGGCCTCCTTCAGTGAGACGTCCTATCTCACCATCCCCCCGCAGGGCTGGACGCTGAAATGGTTCGAAAACGTACTGACGGACAGCACCTATCTGAGCGCGATCAAGAACAGCCTGATCTTGGCGCTGGGTTCGACAGTCATCTCGCTTTGTCTTGGCGTTTCAGCATCTTATGCGATCTTCAAGCGCATGCTGCCCGGCTCGGAAGCACTGACCTCGCTTTTGATGTCACCCCTGATTATCCCTTCGGTGGTGATCGGTGTGGCGCTGCTGCAATATTTCACGCTTGTGGGCCTGCGCGGCGGGTTCCTCGTCCTCCTGATCGCGCATGTGGTGATTACTGTTCCCTATATCGTACGCGCGGCATTGGCGAGCCTTTCGGGCGTTGATTCATCCGTGGAAGAGGCTTCCCGCGTTCTGGGCGCCAACGGTTTTACGACGTTCAGACTGGTGACACTGCCGCTGATCAAGCCGGGCCTGGTCGCTGGTGCGCTGTTCGCCTTCGTGACATCGATGGAAAATGTGCCGGTGACGATCTTTCTTGCCGGCCCGCGCCAGACCACGCTGCCGATCCTGATCTTTTCCTCCGTCGAAATGGGCGTTGATCCGAGCGTAGCTGCGGTCTCGACCCTCCTGATTATCGCGACCGGCGCCGTACTTCTGATTGCCGAGCGCTGGACCGGATTCCACCGCTTCGTTTGAATGGAACGATCATGCATTTGACGAATAAGGGCTTTCCCCTTTTCCTGACCTTCGACCTCGACGCAGAAACCATGTGGACGGCGCGCGACCCCGAATATGCCAAACGCCCTATCCTGATGTCGCAAGGCGCTTATGGCTGGAAGGTTGGCACTGACCGCGTGCTGGCGCTTCTTGCGCGCTACGGTCTCAAGACGACTTTTTTCATCCCCGGCATCATCATCGACCAGCGCCCGGAACTGATGGAGCGTATCCTGGAGGGCGGTCATGAGATTGCCCACCACAGCTATACGCATTCCTGGATCCTTAGCCTCACGCCCGAACAGGAGCGCGAAGAGATGGAGAAGGGGTACGAATCGATCAAGCGTGTGGCCGGTTATGCCCCACGCGGCTGGCGCTCACCGGCGGCAGAAATCAGCAACATCACAATGCCGATGCTGGTGGAATACGGCTTCGACTACTCCTCCAACTTCTTCGACGACGATTCACCCTATATCCACACGGTCGAGGGCAAGAAGACCAAAATCGTCGAACTGCCCTTCCGCTGGGTGCTCGATGATGCGCCGTTTTTCCAATATTCGATCGTTCTGCCGGGTCGCACCATGCAGGCGCCATCGGCGCTGCTCGAAGCGTGGAAAGCCGAGTTCGACGTGCTCTATGCTGAAAAGCGCATGATGATGGTCGGTATGCATCCCGAGATGATCGGCCAGCCTTCGCGCATCGGCGTGCTGGAGGGCCTGATCAAGCATGCGCTGGAGCATGGTGACGTCTGGATGGGCCGTTGCGACGAGATGGTGGAAGCGATGCGCCCGGGC
>JAFAGL010000177.1 GCA_023422735.1 Pseudomonadota bacterium | reverse complement strand
GAGTGTGTGGAACGCTCCCGTTCGCTGAATCAGCATCATTCCTGTTTTGCCAGCCGGGTTCTTCGTTCAAATGTCGCAATGCTCGCTTCATAAAGCGGGTCACGCGCTGATACCGGACGCAACGTGATGTCAGACCTTTTTGTGGTAACGGGCTATTCCGATTCCGTTCGCCATTGAAATTGCTGGACATTCATGGGATTGAGGCTCGTTAGCCGGTTAAGATTCGATGCCTAAACTCAGAGAAAAACGTGCCCGTGAATTCGTCAAGAAGGGCAAGACGATCCGTCAGGTGGCCGTGCTTCCTTATCGCGAACGCGATGGCGAACTCGAATTCCTTTTGATGACCTCACGCCAGACAAAGCGCTTCGTGCTTCCGAAGGGCTGGCCGATGAAGGGCAAGGATGACGCCAAGGCAGCGGCTGTCGAAGCGGAACAGGAAGCCGGATTGGTCGGCGAGGTCGCCGCCGAGCCACATGGCAGCTATTCCTATTGGAAGCGGTTGAAAACGATCTTCGTGCCCATCACGGTTTCCGTTTACCCTATGCGCGTTACCGACGAACGCAAGAAGTTCCGCGAAAGCAACCAGCGCGAGAAAGCCTGGGTCAAGCCTGGCCATGCGCGCATGCTGGTGGACGAGCCTGATCTCATTACCCTGCTTGCTTCATTCGAACAGGAATTCGCAAAGGCCATCATATAAGGGTGCAGAGATCATCCGCCGGCAGTTCTGGTGCGTGAATATCAGCCGCCGTTTTTGCGAC
The DNA here is from genome assembly GCA_023422735.1 of Pseudomonadota bacterium. Taxonomy (GTDB): domain Bacteria; phylum Pseudomonadota; class Alphaproteobacteria; order Rhizobiales; family Rhizobiaceae; genus Tianweitania. The sequence continues at coordinate 5,449 of JAFAGL010000177.1, read as the reverse complement.
GCTGGGCCGCTCTTGCCTGATCCAGCCGCACAGGCTGATCGGGAATACTGACTGCAAACACTGTATGGCCGCCAACGCTTTCAACGAGTTCGATATCGCCACCATGAGCGCGAGCAAGCTCCAGCGCGATCGCGAGACCGAGCCCTGTTCCCCCACTGCGCGCAGATCCACGAAAAGCCGCAAACAGATTGCGTCGCGCTTTTTGCGGCAAACCGGGCCCGGTATCGGTTACCGTGATACGGCAAACGCTGCCGATGCGTTCGGCAGCCACCGTCAGGCGTGAAACGACCGCAACCGACGCATCCATCGCCATGGCCTGCACGGCATTGCGGCAAAGATTGTTGAGAATGCGGAACAACTGGTCGGCGTCGGCGTCGATTTCGAAATCGTGGTGGACGGAATTGATGAATTCCAGCTCTCCATCCGGCTCGATCCCGAGAAGCTCGCCGACATCTTCGATGAGTTGATGCAGGCGAACGACCCGGCGGGCGGGAGGAGCTTCCTGCGCCCGGCCATAGGCAAGCACGTTTTCGGAGTAGGATACTGCTCGATCGAGCGTGCGCACCAGTTTCGGCGCAAAAGCCTGCACCGCAGGATCCCGAACTCCACGAAGGCGATCCGACATCAACTGCGCTGAAGCCAGAATATTTCGCATGTCGTGATTGATCTTGGAAACGGCCAGACCGAGATCGGCAAGGTGCTTTTGTTCGCCAAGCTGTTTTTGCAACTGGCTTTGCATCACCGACAGGCTTCGCTCCGCAGAACCCAATTCATCCAGTCGCGACGATGGCGGAATGATGCGGCCCGGGTTATCCGGCTGATCGGCGAAGGCATGCATGGAACGGTGCATTCTGCGGATGGGCCGAACCATCATCTGCAAGATGGTGAAGAATACCAGGCCCGCCGTGAACATCGAAATCAGCAATGACAACAAGACGATGTTTCGGGCAAAGATCAGCATTGCGCGGCGCAACTCGCCATCGCGAATAATGATCTCGAACTGCTTTTCGCTGTCGCCGACATGGCCGAAGACACGCAATACCCGATCGCCGCCGAAGATAAGCGTGTCGAAAGCACCGTTGATCGCGGACCAAAACCCCATACTGTCGAGATCGACATGTGCATCCACTTCGGGAGGAACCTGGGAGGCGAGCAGCATTTGCGAACCTTCAGCATCTCTGAAAGCGATCGCCATGGCACCGACAGCCCGCAAAACATCAGCCTGGGCTGCTTCTTCCAGGGGTTGAGAATCGGGACGCATCAGAACAAGGCTGACCGCACCGGCGGTTCCGAGCCGTTCTTCAAACCACTGCATGCGGAAATTGGCGATGGACGGCGGAAAAATCAGAATTTCAGCCGTCATGACAAACACCACCGTGAGCAGCAGCAGCTTTGTGGAAAGACGGCGCAGAAATGGAATGCGCTCAGCCTTCTGGCTCGCCGCAATCGCATTTTGAGGCTGGGCACTTTCCACCATCGGTGGCTCTCTCGGGTTTGGTATCAAAAATCCAGGAATAGACCCGGCTGGCATTCGCAAATTCGGTAGCGGGACAGATCGCCTGCTGTCAAACATAGAACTGCGGGCGCAATGTTCCAGCTTCAAACCTGCGGTGTGCCTCTCCCCTGCTCTGACGACAAACGTCCCGGCGCGACGAAAAGCGCGCCGCGGAACTGTGCGCCGATCGCTGCTTTGGATTGACTTGAAGCCAGCCCTTCCCTAGAGAGGCCCGCAACGTTCAGGTTCCAGCCTGACGCATTTTTTGTGCGTCGGTCCGGTGCTTTATTTTCGTTGAGTTGTCCGAAGCGGAAATCCGCGCGGGAAACACAGGAAAACCGAGCGTCGCAGGCATGGTCAAGGCCATTCTGCATCTACCAGCGATAGACCACAAGAAGGGCCGCACACCGCGGTATTAAAAAATGAAGCGTACCTATCAGCCGTCCAAACTCGTCCGTAAGCGTCGTCACGGTTTCCGTTCGCGCATGGCCACCAAGGGTGGTCGTGCCGTTGTAGCCGCTCGCCGCAATCGCGGCCGCAAGCGCTTGTCGGCTTAAATCGAGCAGAGAGCGGAACCGATGTCCGCACCGGGCCGCACCGGCATCACTGCGCCGGCACGGCTTACCAAGCGCTCTGAATTCCTGGCGGTTCGTCAGGGTGAAAAGCGCCGCGGTCCATTGTTTCTGCTCGAAGTTCTTTGTCATCGCGGAGAAGCGCCCCCAAGGGTCGGTTTTACCGTGACAAAGAAAGTCGGCAATGCCGTCGTGCGTAACCGCGTGAAAAGGCGGTTACGTGAAGCGGTCCGGATTCATGCCGCTGCGCGTATGTCTCCCGGAACCGATTATGTCATCGTCGGCCGGCTGGATTGTCTTTCAGCACCGTTCGAAGATCTCGCTGGTGAGTTGTCGCGCCGAATAGCCAGACCGGCTGCGCGCCCAGCGACGCGACCATCCGGCCCCCGAAACGTGCCGGACGAAGCTAGGGTCAGGACCTTTGATGCAAAACAATCGTAATTTCTTCATCACCATCGCCTTGTCGGTGCTGATCCTGACGCTTTGGCAGGTGTTCTATATGAACCCACGCACGGAAGCGCAGCGTGAAGCGGCGCGGATCGAGGCAGAACAGCAGGCTGCCCAGCAAGGCCAGCAGGCTCAGTCAGGGCCGCAAACGTCGTCCGATAACATTCCGCAATCGGGAACGGGCGTGGGCGGCGCGGCGATCGCACCCGGTACGGGAGGCAATCTGGCCGTTCCCGGCACGGATGGCGCGACACCGCAAACACGCGAAGATGCTCTGGCACAAACCGATCGCGTGACAATCGACACGCCGAGCGTATCGGGTTCGATCAACCTGCGCGGCGCGCGTTTGGACGATCTCAAGCTGAAGAACTATCACCTGACCGTCGACGACACTTCTCCGGCCATCGAACTTTTGAACCCGGCCGGCTTGCCGAACGGTTATTTCGTGGAACTTGGTTACAGCGCGACCCAAGGCAACAACGCCGGCCCCCTTCCTGGCTCCAACACCGTTTGGCAGGTTGAAGGCGCGAATGCCACGCTGAGCCCGTCCACGCCGGTTATCCTGGTTTACGACAATGGCGAAGGCCTCACTTTCCGCCGCACGATTTCGATCGATGACGGCTATATGTTCACCGTCAGCGACACGGTCACCAATGGCGGCGGCGAACCCGTCAACCTGTCTTCGTATGGACGCGTCACGCGTTTCGACAAGCCGCTGACTGCCAGCACCTATGTGCTGCATGAGGGCTTGATCGGCGTAACCGGTGAGGAAGGACTTCAGGAACACAAATATTCGGCACTTGAAGACGACAAGGAATTCACGCCCGGCAAATCAAGCGACGGCTGGTTAGGCATTACAGACAAATACTGGGCCGCAGCGCTTGTACCATCCGGCAAGCAGCCATTTCAGCCCCGCTTTTCTTATTTCGAAGGCCAACGCCCGAGCTATCAGTCCGACTTCATTTCGGATGCGATCACTCTTGCCCCCGGTCAATCCGATACAAATGAAGCGCTTGTGTTTGCCGGTGCCAAGGAAGTCGCCAAGATCAACGCTTATGAGGAAGACCGGCAGATTCGCCGCTTCGATCTCCTGATCGACTGGGGCTGGTTCCATTTCTTCACCAAGCCGATGTTCTGGCTGATCGACAATCTGTTCAAGCTGTTCGGCAATTTCGGTTTGGCCATCCTCGGCACCACCATCATCGTCAAGGCCATTTTCTTCCCGCTCGCCAACAAGAGCTACAAGTCGATGGCGAACATGAAGAAGGTGCAGCCGAAGCTGCTTGAGATCCGCGAGAAATATGCGGACGACAAGATGAAGCAGCAGCAGGCCATGATGGAGCTTTACAAGACGGAGAAGATCAATCCGCTTGCCGGCTGCTGGCCGATCCTGATCCAGATCCCCGTCTTCTTCGCGCTCTACAAGGTGCTCTACATCACCATCGAAATGCGCCATGCGCCGTTCTTCGGCTGGATCCAGGATCTGGCGGCGCCCGATCCGACCTCGATCTTCAACCTGTTTGGCCTGATCCCCTTTGCGGTGCCGGCCTTCCTGATGATCGGCGTCTGGCCGCTGCTGATGGGCGTCACGATGTTCCTGCAAATGCGCATGAATCCGACCCCGCCCGATCCGACGCAGGCCATGATCTTCAACTGGATGCCGGTGATCTTCACCTTCATGATGGCCGGCTTCCCGGCAGGTCTCGTGATCTACTGGGCGTGGAACAACTTCCTGTCGGTGCTCCAGCAGGGCATCATCATGAAGCGCCAGGGCGCCAAGATCGAATTATGGGACAATCTCACAGGCCTCTTCCGAAAAAAAGAAAAGCCTGCGGAATGACCTTTCGAACGGCCGGCTTCAACCGGCCGTTCTCTTTTCCAATAGGGCTGTGGCGCATGACCGGACCTGATCCTTCAAACAAGCACCCGATGGCCCCGGCACATTCGCGTGTCGGCTTTCTCAAGCCGATCGTCGAAGGTTCTGAGAATATAGAAGTCGGCGATTTTACCTATTACGACGATCCGAACGGACCCGAGAAGTTCGTTGAGCGCTGTGTTCTTTACCATTACCCATTTGTAGGCGACCGGCTGATCATTGGCCGGTTCTGCGCGCTTGCAGAAGGCGCGCGCTTCATCATGAATGGTGCAAATCACGCAATGTCGGGGTTCTCCACCTTTCCCTTCAACATTTTCGGCGGTGGCTGGGAAGAAGGCTTCAGTTCCGAAAGCTGGGAAATGGAAAACCGTGGCGACACGGTGATCGGCCACGATGTATGGCTTGGCACGCAAGTCACCGTCATGCCGGGCGTCGTCATCGGACACGGCGCCATCATCGCCAGCCATTCGGTTGTGGTCTCGGATGTCGCGCCCTACACCATCGCTGGAGGCAACCCGGCCCGGGAGATTCGCCGGCGCTTTGACGAAAAGACAATCGAACAGCTGCTGAATATCGCCTGGTGGGATTGGTCCGTCGAAAAGATCAGCCGCAACCTGAATGCAATTCGAGGTGCCGACCTCGCTCGTTTGGAAGCCGCTCAATGACCGAAACGTTTGCCGCCCTTGAACCTGGCCTTTTCAAGCGTCCATGGGTCTTCATCCGTGGCGTGCCGGCGATGAAGTTCCTGCCACCTGAAGGCCCGCCCGAAGTTGCCTTTGCAGGCCGCTCCAATGTCGGAAAATCCTCGTTGATCAACGCACTGATCGAGCAAAAGGGTTTGGCACGCACCTCCAACACGCCCGGACGCACGCAGGAGTTGAACTATTTCGTGCCGGATGGCTTTTCTGGCGAAGGTAGCGATCTGCCGCCCATGGCGCTGGTGGACATGCCTGGCTACGGCTTTGCCCAAGCACCCAAGGAGCAAGTCGATCGCTGGACCAGGCTGGTCTTCGATTATCTGAAGGGTCGCGTGACACTAAAGCGAGTCTATCTCCTCAT
>JAFAGL010000167.1 GCA_023422735.1 Pseudomonadota bacterium | reverse complement strand
GAATTCAGCGTATCGTAGAAGCCCGGCATCACCGAATCCTGATCGGTCGCGAATGTGATGTTGGACGGCATGTTCAACACGATACGGTCGCCCTGACGGCTGACCGACACGCCGGAGCCCGCGAGCTGCGCACGCAGTTCGGACTCCTGACGATCCATGTAAAGGCCGACGCCGCCGCCAGCCAGAGCGCCGATACCGGCCCCCAGCAAGGCATTGCGGCGATCATCACCGCCTGCGAGCATGCCACCAAGCGCGCCGATGCCCGCACCAAGCGCGGCACCGCCGGCGGTATTCGAAATCTTCTGCTGACCCGTATACGGATCGGTCGTGCAGGCGCCGAGGAGCAACGCTCCCGCAACGGATGAAGCCAAGATCAAGCGCAAGGCGATCCCCCTTTTCCCTCGTAAAAATGCCAAAGCGACCGGCTTCGGCTAGCCGGTCGCTCTTAACATAAAATACGGCAAAAGGTGGAGCGAAGCCCGATATTCCTATTCTTCCGGACCGCCCGGCTTGCTGGGATTTGTTTGCGACACCGGATCGCTGGCCGGGAACGTGTCTTCCAGACCTTCATCGAGCTGGCCTTCCTTGCGCGCCTGCTCCTTGTCCTGCTTTTCCTTTTCCAGCGATTCGACAGCTGGCGATTCGTGATCCTTATGCTTGCTGTCTGCGGCGATCGTCATGATTTGAACCTCCAATATCTGGCGCGACACAAACGTCGCAGCCACGCGCAGGTTCCCAATTCGACAGCACGCATATGCGGCCGTCAGCCCTTGCCGGAACCGCCTTCCAGCACATCCTTGACCGTCGCCGCGAGCTGTTTCAGCGAAAACGGCTTGGGCAGGAAGCCGAATTGCGCATCCGCCGGAAGGTTCTTGGCAAAGGCATCTTCCGCGTAGCCGGATACGAAGATGAACTTGATATCGGGCTGGCGCTTGCGCAATTCGCCCAACAGCGTCGGACCATCCATTTCCGGCATCACGACATCGGAAACGACGATGTCGATCTTGCCTTCCAGCTCCTCGAAGATTTCCAGCGCCTCGACGCCGGACCCGGCTTCATGCACCGTATAACCGCGCGAGGTCAGGACGCGCACGCCGCCCATGCGCACGGCATCCTCGTCTTCCACGAGAAGCACCGTGGCCGAGCCCGACAGATCCTGCGCCGGGGTGGCAACTGCCGTGACAACGTCGCCGGCCTGACTTTCAGTGGCGACAGCGGGGGCCGGCTCCATGCTCGTTTCGGCAGGAACCGCAGCTTCGACGATGTGCCGGGGCAGGAAGATGCGGAAGGTCGTGCCGGTGCCGACTTCGGATTCGCAGAAAATATGGCCGCCGGTCTGCTTGATGATGCCATACACCATCGACAGGCCGAGCCCGGTGCCCTCGCCCACGCCCTTGGTGGTGAAGAACGGCTCGAAGATCTTCTTCATCACCTCCGGCGCGATACCGCTGCCTGAATCGCTGACTTCCACCACGACGTAATCGGCCGTCGGCAGTTCGCGATAATTATAGGTCGCCGAAATGTCGGCCGGCACGTTCAGCGTGCGCACTGTGAGATTGCCGCCGCCCGGCATGGCGTCGCGCGCATTCACCGCAAGATTGACGACAACCTGCTCGAACTGGCCGATATCGGCGCGCACCGGCCACAGATCGCGGCCATGCTCGATATCCAGCTTCACCTTGTTGCCGACGAGACGGGCAAGCAGCATGCGCAGATCGGCAAGCACATCCGTCAGGTTCAGCACCTGCGGGCGCAGCGTCTGCTTGCGCGAAAACGCCAGAAGCTGGCGCACAAGAGATGCGGCGCGATTGGCGTTCTGCTTGATGTTCATGATGTCGGGGAAAGAGGGATCCGACGGGCGGTGATTGGTGAGCAACAGGTCGGACGCCATGATGATGGCCGTCAGAACGTTGTTGAAATCATGTGCGATGCCGCCTGCGAGTTGCCCGACAGCCTGCATCTTCTGGCTTTGCGCCATCTGGTTTTCGAGCGCTTTCTGCTCGGTGGTTTCCACGACGTAGACGATTGCGGCTTCTTCCGCGCCCTCGGTATCGCTGAGATCGGCCACCGCATTCACGTAAACGCGCATATGGCGGTCTTCGTTCGACGGAAGCACAGTGTCGATCGGCGCGATCTCGGCTTGCTGCTGGCGCGCCTTTTCCAAGGCCAGATGCAGCGCATCGCGGTCGCGCTCATGGATCACCGTATCGAGCCGCACATGACGGTCGATGGCATCGCGGTCGACTTCGGTCGAGAAAAGAGAAAGGAACGGCGCATTCGTGCGCAAAATAAGGCCATCGGAATCGACCCCCGCAATCGCCATCGGGGTCGAATTGAAGAAGCGCGTGAAGCGAACTTCGGATGCGCGAAGATCGGCAGAGGAATCCTCACCCTCCTGACGATTGAGAACGATGGTGCGCGACGCGCCCGCGATACCTTCCCGCGATGCCGCAACTCGATGCAGGAAGCGGACAGGAACGGCCTCGCCCGATGTGGTGGCGAGGTCGAGGTCGATCACCGCATTGCGCGTCGTCCCGGGATCCGCCTTGACCGAGCGGATCAGCGCCATTCCGTCGCCAGCCACGATCTCGCGCAACGCAACCGAGCCCGGCGTGAAATCGGCGAGATCGATGCCCAGCCATTCGGCCAATGTGGCATTGAGATAGGTGACGCGGCCATCCGGATCGGCAGCAAAGAAGCCGGCCGGCGCCTGGTCGAGATGATCGATGGCCTTTTGCAGATCGAGGAAAAAGCGCTCTTGTTCGGCGCGCTCCTCGGAGATATCGGCGAGAAGCCAGGCATTGACCGGTTGCCGCTCGCCCGGCATGCGGAAGCTGCGCGCAACGACGCGATACCAGTGCGCTCCCGGTACGGCATTTGCCTGAATGGGTTCCGGCAAGCGAAATTCCCCGTCGCTGCCACGCCCGTTGCGAAGATTTGCGGCCAAACGATAAATCGTTTCGGCGGCCTCCGAATGTTCGGACAAGAGGCCCTCGACGGTCTTGATGTCGATCGTGGAGGTGCTGCCGGTAATCCCGGCATAGGCGGTGTTGGCATAAAGAACACGATTGCGCGCATCCGTGACGACAAGCCCCTGCGCCATGGAATCGACAAATGCCTTCGACAATTCATCGGCAGTGGAACGCGGCGCGATCTGCACGAAGCCGATCGCGGTCGCGAAGAGATAGCCAACGCCGATCATCGCCAGCATGCCGAGCAGGCCCAGCATGATCGGATCGCCCAGATGATTGCGAAAAAGGGTAAAAATGATCGCCGCGATCGTCAAAACAAGAATAAAGATCAGCAATCGGATCAATGTGCCCGGTCGCGTGTTCTGATTCACGATCGGCCCGGTTGAAAGCGACCCGTTCTGGTCCTCTGCCATGCGTTCTGCTCGATTCTCCAACTTCGCCGTTTGAATCACATTCCGGCCCTAGCGGAAAGGTCCGCGATCTTCCTGAAGGCTTGCAGGCGCGCCCCGCTTGTAGGAAATGAGCCCGCGTGGTTACTGTGCCACAGGTTTCGTGCAATGTTTTCAAGGAGGCTGACGTGCAAGCCTGGTTCGAATCAATCGTCGGCCCCGAATTGGCTTTACCCGTGATGTGGGTGGTGATCGCAATCGTCGCGCTCATCGTGCTGATGATCGTTTTGCGCATCATTCGCGCATTCTCGTCGGGAACCTTCGTTATGGGTGGCCGTGGCCGCAAAGCGCGGCTGGCTGTGATGGACGCGACCGCGGTGGACGCCAACCGCCGGCTGGTCCTCGTGCGGCGCGACGATGTCGAGCATCTGATCCTGATCGGGGGGCCGACGGATGTGGTTGTGGAACAAGGCATCCGGCCTTATGCCGCCAGCCGCCAAACGGTCGAGCCGGCCGCCCCTGCCGTGCCTGTGCCCAACCAGGCCCCGCGCAACGCACGCCCGGAAGCCGCACCGGTCCATTCCAGCGTTTCGCAACCCGCCCAACGCGTGTCGCAACCCGCTCCGGCTCCGGTACGCGAACCGGTCAACGAACCCGCTGCGCCACGCGCCACGCAGCCCGCCCCGGCAATCGAGCGCGCGCCGGAACCCAGCATCGAGGCTGCCGACCGCCGTGAAACGACATCCGCATATGCAACCGCACGCGCTGAACCCACGCTCGCGCCATTGGATGAAAACAATCGCAAACCCGCCGATCAATCGATCGAAGATGAAATGGCGCGCTTGTTGAACGACTTTACGCCTGACCAGAAACGGTAAGCCAAACAAAAAAGCGCCCGTACGGGCGCTTTTTTAACTGAGCCTTTCGGATCAATCGTCGCGATAAACTTTCTCGCGACGTTCGTGACGCTCCTGAGCTTCGATCGACAAAGTTGCGATCGGCCGCGCATCCAGTCGCTTCAACGATATCGGCTCACCGGTCTCTTCACAGAAGCCGTAGGTGCCTTCATCGATACGAAGCAAGGCCGCATCGATCTTGGAAATCACTTTTCTCTGACGATCCCGCGCACGCAGCTCGATGGAACGATCCGTTTCGGAAGAAGCACGATCCGCGAAATCAGGATGGTTTGCGTTTTCACGCTGAAGGATTTCGAGGGTCTCGCGCGCTTCGCGCAAAATGTCGTTCTTCCAGTCGAGCAGCTTGGTGCGGAAGTATGAGCGCTGCCTGTCATTCATGAAGGGCTCATCTTCGGAGGGTACATATTCGTCAGTCACGAGCGCGTTCATCAGACTCACCCCACTAAAATTGAACCCGGCGTCTGTATATTTCGGACGAGATTCCGGCACAAGAACGGAGTGGCGTTGATACAAAAAAGTTGATGAAGCCAATCTTTCCAAGCCAAATCAATATGTTGAACAAAAAAGTTGCGACAGGTTCCGGGTCTGCCGCGAATATTTTCAGCAAACTGCACTTTCCGATGCAGATGATGAACGCAAAATCAGCATGATATTCGCGTGAGTATATGCGCCGTCGCTTAAGCAACGATCTGCGACTAAAGGATTAGATCATGACAAACCGGGTTTATCTTCTAAGGCATGCAAAAGCG
>JAFAGL010000081.1 GCA_023422735.1 Pseudomonadota bacterium | reverse complement strand
CGGTCGGTCAGCACCTGTTCGCAAATGCGGTTGACGAGCGCTTCGTCGAAATCCTCGCCAATCAGTTTCAGCATCATGTCGAGGGCGGCCGTACCGCCTGCGCAGGTGTAGATATTCTGGTCGATCTCGTAGAGGTCGGCAAAGACATTCGCTTTCGGAAACGCTTCGGCAAAACCCGGCAAGTTTTCCCAGTGGATTGCACAGCGCTTGTTGGCCAAAAGGCCAGCGGAAGCGAGAATATAAGCGCCGGTACACAGACCGCCGATCGCCACGCCGCGATTATATTCCTCGCGCAGCCACGCAAAGGCGGATTTGTTCTGATAGGTTTCGACATCCACGCCGCCGCAGACGATCACCATGGAAGGACGGTCGGGACCGGCCATTTTCCGGCGCTCTTCATCGAGAGAGGTGTCGACCTTGATCTCGACGTGATTGGACCCCTGCACGGGTTTTCCATCGTAACTGGCGAGGCGCCATTGATAGGCCTCGTAACCGAGCATCCGGTTTGCAGATCGCAATGGCTCGATCGCCGTCGCAAATGCGATCATCGTGAAATCCGGTACCAGGAAAAATACAATCGACCTTTTTGGCGTCTGCTTTGTCGACACGGCTAGCCCCTATGAAGTTGCTTGGCTTCCGGTTCTTGCGACCGATTAAAATCTAGCTGACACGCATTACATGGCTAATTGACGGCAGCGTCAATAATAAAAAGGTTTAGACTACAGCGGACTAAACTGCGTGATTCGCATACCGCTGTTTGCCCATAAGAAAAAGGCTTCCGGTTCGAGCCGGAAGCCTTTGATCTGCTTAAGCGTAAACTTAAACCAGAATACCCAGACGAGTCCCCGCCATCGCCGCGGTTTGACCCGGCATGGTGCGATTCAGGCGCTGGCGTTCCAGCGTGGTGACGATGTTGCGGTTGCGACCGCGAGCGAACAAACGCGAAAAAAGCTTCATGACAAGAAATCCATGCATAGAGAGTTACACGGTGTGCCGTCAGCATCTCGTCGGTGGGGCAGCAGGCCGTTAGGCGGTGATATAGGCATGAGTGCCTGTTCTCGCAGCAGGAAATGCGAAGTCCTCAGCGTCAAATGCGACATTGCGAAAGCGACATTGATCTGGAACTGACAATTACGCTCCGATGAATCGGTAGGCTGACCCGAACCGGAATAATTTCACGGTCAGGACCCGCGCTCACTCACTGGCTTCGACGCAGAGAGCGGCGAAAACGGACACGCTCTTCGGTGGGATCCGGCCAACCGATATCTTTGCGGATTTCGGTCGGCAACGCCAAGATTTGACGTTCTGTTCTGACAAGTGCCTGGCGACGACGATAGGCCGCAGCAAGGTGGTAAACGCTGTTCAAGATGGACATTGCCTTCTCCCTTCATCAACCGCCGCTTGTTTGGCGACACCCTTGACTATGGTGCTGGGAGAATGTTCAATCAAACGAAATGAAATTAAGCTTTGGTTCAGGAAAACTGAAATGAATGCGCCGCTCAATCATCCTCTCCCATTGCTGGAACTTGATGTCTTGCGTACCTTTGTTGCCATTGCGGATACCGGCAGCTTCACGCTTGCGGCCAATGCGGTGTTCCGCACGCCTTCGGCTGTTTCCATGCAAATCAAGAAGCTAGAAGAGGCGGTGGGACGGCAGCTTTTCGTTCGCGACGCTCGGTCTGTTTCCCTGACGAATGACGGCGCGATGCTGCTGGGCTATGCGCGGCGTCTGATCGCGCTCAACCGTGAGGCCATGTCGAAATTTGTCACGCCGGATATCGAGGGGGTCGTCCGTCTCGGTTCGCCGGATGATTACGGCGAGCGCATCTTGCCAACTGTCTTGAAACGCTTTGCGCAGTCGCATCCCGCGATCGCGGTCGACGTGACGATAGATCAAAGCTCCAATCTTCGCAGGCGCTTAGCTGATCGCAAGCTCGATCTGACATTGATTACCGTATGTCGCGATGTCGAGGATGCGGAAGTTTTATTTACCGAGCCTCTCGTATGGGTTGGCGCAAAGGGCGGAACGGCGCATTTGCGTGAACCTTTGCCAGTGTCGCTTTGGGAAGAAGGCTGCCTGTGGCGCGCGAACGCTCTGGATGCGCTTGGTCGGGAAGGGCGTAATTATCGCGTAGCTTATATGAGCGCGCATACGGCCGGCCAACGTGCTGCAATCACGGCCGATCTGGCAATTGCGCCGCTCGCCAAGAGTTTTATCAGTGACGATATTGTGGCACTCGGCACCAAGGATGGGTTGCCCGAGCTTTCCGATTATAAACTCGCGATGCTGGTTGCGCCGGATGCCTCGGCACCCGTGCGCGCTGCAGCCGATCATATCCGCGCAACATTCGAGACGTTTCGCGAAACCGGGGCGTTTTAAAGCCCTTCAGCCAGCGATATTTTCGACAGGAAAACGTGTCGAGGGAGACACGAATTCATCCTGCGCTGCGACTGTCAGGATTTCGCGCGACCCGGCCTCCGCCGTGCGCTTGAGCAAACCGTGGGTGGCGCTTGCCGCATGCGCCAGCGCAGTTTCGGCAGATTGCTCCTGGATGAACTTGCCGAAGAACAGAGCGGCAATCGCATCGCCGGCACCGTTGATGCCGATCGGCAGAAGAGGGGTACGTACCCGCTTCAGGCCTGAACCGTCCGAGACGATGATGTCGATCACGTCATCGGGCGTATCCTCCAGTTGAACGCTGGTCGCCATGACGATCTTCGGCCCCATGCTATGGACGACCTCGATCGCTTTGGCGAGTTCGCTCGAACGCGCAACCTTGATCCCGGACAAATATTCAAGCTCGAACTGGTTCGGAGTGACGATATCGGCAGCCGGCACGGCACGGTCACGCATGAATTCGGGAATGCCAGGACGCACGAAAATCCCGCGCCCGACATCGCCGATCACCGGGTCGCAGCAATAAAGCGCATGCGGATTGGCCTGGCGTACACGTTCCACCGCATTGAGAATCGATTCCCCGATCCCCGCATCGCCCATATAACCCGACAGCACGCCATTGCAGCGCTCCAGCGCGCCACGCTCAGCAATGCCGTCAATCAGTTCGCGTACGCTATCACCGGAATAAATCTGGCCCGTCCACTTGCCGTAGCCGGTATGGTTGGAAAACTGGACGGTGTTGATCGCCCAGACATCGATGCCCATGCGCTGAAGGGGAAACATGGCCGACGCGTTTCCAACATGGCCATAGGCGACCCAGGACTGGATGGACAGGACATTCATGGCGCAGGCCCTTTGTGAAAGGATGCCTGCTGCTAAGGCATAAAGCATGGTGTGCGCAAGGATAAAGCGGCCATGGAGAGGCGCTGGTCCAGCGATTGCGCACCTGCTTGCGCCAGGTGGGCGTCAACTGCGTGCGCGTCTGCCTTCGCGTCCTCGGCGACGCGTGCCACCAGCCTCAGCACCTGCATCGGGGAGCACTTTGCGCGACGGCAGGTTGACATGTTCAGCCAAACGCGGAAACGCGTCGACCTTGTTCGGTAATGCCATGGCATGCACGAAATGTTCCTGGAATTTCGGCTCCAGCGCGGTCTCGATCTTTTCGATGCGCTGTACGGTGAGTTCGATTTCGCGGCGATAATCGCGATTAAGGAGCGCCATCAGCGCGCCGGTTCCGGCTGCGTTTCCCACGGGTTTGACTTCGGAAAGGTCGCAATCGGGGATCAGCCCCAGGACCATGGCATATTTCGGATCGATGAAAGAACCGAATGCGCCGGCGAAGCGGATCGTGTCGACGTGATCGATGCCGAGCTTTTCCATCAAGAGCTTGACACCAGCATAAAGCGCGGACTTTGCCAGTTGGATGGCGCGAATGTCGTTTTGCGTCACCGTGATGCGCGGACTGCCTTCATGAAGGAGATAGGAGAAGGTGCGGCCGTTCGGCAGAATGCGCGCGCTGCGGGCGGCCATGGCGCCGTCTACCACACCATCCTCGGAAATGATCCCGGCGAGATACATCTCTGCCACGACCT
>JAFAGL010000055.1 GCA_023422735.1 Pseudomonadota bacterium | reverse complement strand
ATCTATCACATGTCCGGCCTTTCCAAGGCCTATGGCACCAAGAAGGTGCTCGAAAACATCAATCTGTCATTCTATCCGGATGCGAAGATCGGCATTCTCGGCCCGAACGGTGCCGGTAAGTCGACCATTCTGAAGATCATGGCCGGTCTCGACAAGGAATGGACCGGCGAAGCCTGGCTCGCCGAAGGTGCGACCGTTGGCTATCTGGCGCAGGAACCGGATCTCGATCCGGCGCTCGACGTTAAGGGCAATGTCATGGAAGGCGTTGCGAAGAAGACGGCGGTCATCGACCGCTACAACGAACTCATGATGAACTATTCGGACGAGACGGCCGATGAAGCCGCCAAGCTCCAGGACATCATCGACAGCCAGAATCTGTGGGATCTCGAACAGCAGGTCGAGATGGCGATGGAAGCGCTGCGCTGCCCGCCTTCGGATGCTGACGTGACCAAGCTTTCGGGTGGTGAACGCCGCCGCGTGGCCCTGTGCCGCCTGCTTCTGCAGCAACCGGACCTGCTCCTCCTCGACGAGCCGACCAACCATCTTGACGCCGAAACCACCGGCTGGCTGGAAAAGCACCTCCGCGCTTACCCCGGCGCGGTGATGATCATCACCCACGATCGCTACTTCCTCGACAACGTCACCGGCTGGATCCTCGAACTCGATCGCGGCCGCGGCATTCCTTACGAGGGCAACTACACCAAATATCTCGACGCCAAGGCCAAGCGCCTGATCCAGGAAGGCCGCGAAGACGATTCACGTCAGAAGGCGATCTGGCGTGAGCGCGAATGGATCGCCTCCAGCCCCAAGGCGCGTCAGACCAAGTCAAAGGCCCGCATCAAGGCCTATGAGGATCTGGTTGAACAGGCAGACAGCCGTCGTCCCACGGACACGCAGATCGTCATTCCGGCCGGCGAGCGGCTCGGCCAGGTAGTCATCGAGGTCACCGATCTCGACAAGAGCTTCGGCGATCGTTTGCTGATCGAGGACCTGAACTTCAAGCTGCCTCCGGGCGGCATTGTCGGCGTCATCGGTCCGAACGGCGCGGGCAAGACCACGATGTTCAAGATGATCACCGGCCAGGAAACGCCCGATGACGGCACGATCCGCGTCGGCGAGACCGTCAAGCTCGGTTATGTCGATCAGAGCCGCGATGCGCTCGACCCGAACAAGACCGTTTGGGAAGAGATTTCCGGCGGCGCCGAAGTCATCAAGCTTGGCAAGCACGAAGTGAACAGCCGCGCTTACTGCTCGTCCTTCAACTTCCGCGGCGGCGACCAGCAGCAGAAGGTCGGCAACTTGTCCGGCGGCCAGCGCAACCGCGTCCACCTCGCCAAGATGCTGAAGAACGGCGGCAACGTCCTGCTGCTCGACGAACCGACCAACGATCTCGATACCGAAACCCTCGGCGCGCTCGAAGATGCCCTGGAAGCCTATGCAGGCTGCGCGGTCATCATCAGCCACGATCGCATGTTCCTCGACCGCATGGCCACCCACATGCTCGCCTTCGAAGGCGACAGCCATGTGGAATGGTTCGAAGGCAACTTCGAGGAATACGAAAAGGACAAGGTCCGCCGCCTCGGACCCGAAGCGGTCAACCCAAGCCGCGTTACCTACAAGCGGTTGACCCGCTAAGATGATGCGCGACTGGTCTGCCTCGCAATATCTGCTTTATGCCGATGAGCGCACGCGGCCAGCGCGTGATCTTCTTGCTCAAATCCATGTCGACGACGCGAGCCGTGTCGTCGACATCGGTTGCGGCCCTGGAAACTCCACCGAGCTTTTGACCGCCCGCTGGCCGCAAGCCGAGGTGAGCGGGTTCGATACATCTCCGGCGATGCTGGCGGATGCGCGCAAACGCTTGCCCGATGTCGAGTTCTTCGAACAGGATGCGGCCAAATGGCTGCCGGACGAAACAGTCGACGTGCTGTTTTCCAACGCGGTCTTTCAATGGCTGCCGGACCATCAAGCGGTGCTGGCACGGCTGGTTTCCGCGATGAAGCCAGGGGCTGTGCTGGCGGTGCAGATGCCTGACAACCTGACCGAGCCAACGCATCAAGCGATGCGCGCCGTGGCGCAGGCGATGCCCTTTGGGCAGAAGATGGCAGGAGCTGCACGCAATGGGCTTCCGCCTGTTTCCAGCTATTACGATGTTCTGACGGGGGCAGGGGCGAGCGTCGATATCTGGCACACGGTCTACAACCACCCCATGAAAGATGCGGCGGCAATCGTGGAATGGGTGAAGAGCACTGGCCTGCGCCCGTTTCTTGCACCGCTGGACGAGGAAGAGCAGGCAAGTTTCCTGCGTGCCTATGAAGCCGAACTCGACAAAGCCTACCCTCCAACCGCCGACGGCACCCGTCTGCTGCGCTTTCCGCGCCTTTTCATGGTTGCGACCAAACGCTGAAAAGACGGTATGGTTAAGCTGACGTAAATAAGTCAGGGTTAAATTATCTTCTGAAGGTGCGGACGAGCGTTCGTGCAAACCGTCAGGATTTCAAACATGAAGCGCGTGGCTATCTGCGGTGTCGGGACCGAGCTTCCGACGACTTCGATCAGCAATGATGATCTGGTCGCGAGTTTCAACACCTGGGTACAGCGCGAGAATATCGGCCGGGCTGCGCGCGGTGAAGAACCGCTTGCGGGCTCCAGCAGCGCTTTCATCGAACATGCTTCCGGCATTCGCGCAAGACGGGTTCTTTACCCGGAAGGTGTGCTGGATATTGATCGCATGGCGCCCATCATACCGACCCGCGCTGATCACGAAACCTCCATACAGGCCGAGTTCGGGGCGGCGTCCGCTCGTAAGGCGCTTGCCGATGCAGGGCGCGAGGCCGGCGAGATCGACATGGTGATCTGCGCATCCTCGCATCTTCAGCGCATGTATCCGGCGGTCGGTATCGAAATCCAACAGGCGCTCGGCACGGCGGGATCAGCGATCGACCTCAGCCTCGGCTGCTCGTCGGCGGCCGGCGGCCTGCATGTGGCTTTCAACCTCGTTCGGTCGGGCGCGCAAAAGCGCGTTCTGGTGTGCACGCCAGAAGTGATCACCGGGCATCTCAATTTTCGCGACCGGCAAACCCACTTCATTTTTGGCGATGCGTCTGTTTCGATGATCGTCGAGGCGCTCGACGATGGCGAAGAACGCGCCGGCTGCTTCGAGGTTCTCGACACGCGGCTCTGGACGCAGTTTTCCAGCAATATCCGCTCCAATTTCGGCTATCTCGCGCGGCTGACGCAGGACAATCCTTCGGTCCTGGATATGGAAGCGCTGCTGATCACGCAGCTTGGCAACAAGGTGTTCAAGGAAGTGACCCATGCAGGGCATGAGTTCATCCTCGAATTCCTGCGCGACCACGGCCAGACACCGGATGACATGAGGCGCTTCTGGTTGCACCAGGCCAATGCGCGCATGAATGGAATGATCCTACGCATGGCTTTCGGCCACGATGTGGACCATGACCGCGCGCCAATCATCCTGGCTGACCACGGAAACACAGCAGCGGCGGGTGCGATCATCGCGCTCGACATGAACCGCCATGACATGCTGGCCGGGGATTTCGGCCTGATCTGCGCCTTTGGTGCAGGCTATTCCATCGGCGGCGCGCTGCTGAAGAAGATGTAGATCAATATTCTGCACGCTGCGATGAATGGAATTGGCTGGACGATTTCGCGGAGCCTTGCAAAGAGACATCCAAACTGGAGCCACGCCCCGAATGGATGATCTTTTCCCGCGCAGCCTCGATGATTTCCAGATCAAGCCGGCGCGCAAGCTTGCCGGCCGTATTGCCGGCTTGTTCATGGCTGCCGGCGAGGATTTCATGACCCAGCCCGTTGAAAGCCTGGAATTGGGCTTTGAGGGTATTCCAAACGACTTCCATCGGGGATTTACGCGGCGTTCGGGCGGGCGCGAGCCGTGGTATGCGCGCGGCACGGAAATGCGCAACGAACGCCAGCTTTCGATCGTAGCGCCCGACGAGCTGGACGAGATCGCGCGCCGCATGGATCTGCCTGAAATCCGCTCCGAATGGATCGGGGCCAATCTCCTGCTGGAAGGCGTGCCGCATCTTTCCATGCTGCCTGCCGGAACCCTGATGTTCTTTGAAAACGGGGTGACGCTGAAAATCGATGCGCAGAACGGCCCATGCAAGCTTGCGGGCAAGTCTGTGGGCGAACATGCCGGTGTCGATGACGTTCAGGCCGCTTCGCTGCTTTTCCCGAAAGCCGCCAAGCGCCTGAGAGGGCTGGTGGCCTGGGTGGAAAAGCCGGGCAAGATCACGGTCGGCGAGGGAGTTTCCCTGCGGCTTCCCGAGCAATGGATCTATTGATCAGTCGGTGTCTTCGGCATCCAGCAGGCGTGTCGCACGCCACCGCGTCAGCACCTCGTTGACATCGTCCAGCACGAAGAAGCGTGCGGCGTCGCGATCATAGCCTTCGTCCATCAGCGCATCATAATCCGTGTGCTGGTGCCGAACATGCGCGACGGTTGAAAGCCAGACCGCGATGGATGGCGGCAGATCGGCCATGCGGCGTTCCCTAGCGGCATCGCGGATGGCCTCGATATCGGAATAGGGCGCGCCCGGTATGAGCAGGGTGAGGGCCTTGGCGATGACCTTCTGACGGTTGGTCGCGAAGCGTGGCATCACACCACTCAGCAAGAGATTGCACAAAAGATCAATGCGAGGATTTGACCAATCCAGCCGATTGACGGAAACCGCCATTGCATTTCGGTGGTTGATGACATAAACATATCTTTATGTCTCGTGGTGCAAGCGGAGGCGAGCGATGAACGACAAGCTGGATTTGTTGATCCTGATCGATACTTTGAAGGCGGCTGCCGAATCCAGCCGATTGAGGATCCTTTTCCTGTTGTCGACGGGCGACCTGACAGTCAGCGACCTGACCGCCATCCTCAGCCAATCCCAGCCGCGCGTTTCGCGCCATTTGAAGCTTTTGCAGGAAGCAGGCCTCGTTGACCGCTATCAGGAAGGCTCCTGGGCCTATTTCCGGCTGGCCGAAGCCGGGGGCGCGCGCGAGTTGATTCAGGGGCTTCTCGCCCGCATTTCGGAAAGCGACCCGCTGATCGAACGCGACATCGAGCGCCTTTCGGATGTGCGCCTGAAGCGGCAGGAAAAGGCTGCGAGCTATTTCCGGGCCAATGCGGCAAGCTGGGATGAAATCCGCTCGCTCCATGTGCCGGACAAGGCAGTTGAAGCGGGCCTGCGCAAACTGATCGGCACGCGGCCATTTCAGACGATGGCTGATCTTGGCACCGGCACCGGGCGGCTTCTGGAAATCTTTGCGCCATTATATCGGCGGGCTGTTGGCATCGATATGTCGCGCGAGATGCTTTCCGTGGCACGCGCCAATCTCGAGCGGGCGGGCATCACCAATGCGCAGGTGCGGCAGGGTGACGTTTATGCGCCGCCGGTCGACCGCGATTCCTTTGATCTCGTGACGATCCATCAGGTGCTTCATTATCTCGACGATCCGGCGGCGGCCGTGCGGGAAGCGGCCAAGCTTCTGCGCCCATCGGGCCGCCTGGTGATCGTGGACTTTGCGCCTCATACGCTGGAATTCCTGCGCGACGAGCACGCCCATGCGCGGCTCGGTTTCGCGGACCGGCAGATCGAGGATTGGCTGGAAGAAGCGGGCATCGAGCTCGAAGACACGGTCAGTTTTGCATCCGAGAATGGCGATGAGGGCCTGACGGTCAAGCTGTGGCTTGGTCGCGATCGCCGCCTGCTCATTGCCGAACCTGCATTGCATTCAACCCGAGAGACGGTTTGATGAAGAATTCCAGCTTTTCCCGCCGCCCGGATATTGGCGAGCGCATTCGCGCTTCGTTCGAGTTTTTCCCGCCCAGAAGCGAGAATATGGAAGCGCGCTTGTGGGATACGGTGAAGCGGCTGGAGCCATTGCAGCCGCATTTCGTGTCCGTGACTTATGGCGCTGGCGGTTCAACGCGCGAGCGCACCTTGCGTATCGTGCGCCGCATCGGTGCTGAAACTAGCCTGTTTCCGGCCGCCCACATGACCTGCGTGGATGCCTCGCGCTGTGAAGTGGATGCGGTGATCACGAGCTTCGTCGAAGCTGGCATCACGCGCTTCGTGGCCTTGCGCGGCGATCCGGGCGCGGGGGTCGGCGCGGCCTATGTGCCGCATCCGGACGGGTACAAAAACGGCGCTGAACTCACGGCTGCGCTGCGCCGTCTGGGAGCGACCGATATTTCGGTTTCCGCTTATCCGGAAAAGCATCCGGAAAGCCCGGATTTCGCGACTGATATCGACATGCTCAAGCGCAAGGTGGATGCCGGCGCGACGCGGGCGATCACCCAGTTCTTCTTCGAAAATGACGATTACGAGCGCTATGTGGAGCGCGCGCGCAAGGCTGGGATCTACATTCCCATCGTGCCGGGCATCCTGCCGATCGAGAATTTCCGGCAGGTGGCGAGTTTTGCAGGACGCACCGGTGCGAGCATTCCCGGCTGGCTGGCGCAGCGTTTCGAGGGGCTGGAGAATGATTCGAGCACGCATGCGCTCGTGTCATCGGCTGTTGCGGCAGAGCAGGTGGTGGACCTTGTCGAACGCGGCGTGGAGGACTTCCATTTCTACACGATGAATCGCGCGGAACTGAGCTTTGCGATCTGTCATCTGATTGGCATTCGCCCCGTGCAAGAAAGTGTCGCGCAACACCAAGCAGCGGCTGCCTGACGAGCATCATGCGATTTGGGCTCGAAACTCGGGCCGCGCGCTTTATGTTCCATGCGAACCCGAGCGAGGACAAATCCGATCTGATGCAGCGTTTTGAGACCGCCCGCGATGCCGCACTGAAACTGCGCCCTGACGACCCGATCTATTGTTTTCATCCTGAAGTCCTGAAAGCCGACGCGCAGCGGTTCATGGGGCTTTTCCCCGGCAAGACCGCTTATGCGGTGAAAACCAATGGCGAGGAGCTGGTGCTCAAGACGCTCGCGGAAGCAGGTGTCACGAGCTTTGACGTTGCATCGCCGGCGGAGTTCAAGGCTGTGCGAAACGTCGCGCCGGATGCGGAGATGCTCTACATGCATCCGATCAAGGCGCAGTCCGACATTCGTCTTGCGCTGGAAACCTACGGCATCCGCGTGACCGTTGTGGATCACGAGGATGAAATTACCAAGCTGACGCGGATCGTACGCGCGCTGGATATTGATCCCGGCCAGATGACGGTTTTCGTACGCCTCCAGACCAAAGGCCATGCAGCCTACGAATTGTCCAAGAAGTTTGGCGCAGGGCCTGCCCATGCGGTGGACCTGCTGCAGCGCCTTGTGCGCACAGGCTACAAGGTGGGGCTGTGTTTCCATGTTGGAAGCCAGATCGAAGACCCCGATACTTATGAGCGCGCTCTGGCTTCCGCGGACTGGGTACGCAACCGAGCAGGGGTGGAACTGGCCGAACTCGATGTCGGCGGAGGGTTCCCGGCCGAATATGGGCATGACCCCAACCGCAAGATCCCGGATCTGCCTTCGCTCGACGAAATCATGACGCGGCTGCGTGGCGATATCGCCGAATGGGGTTTCGATGACATGCCGCTGGTTGCTGAACCCGGCCGGGTGATTGTCGCGCGCGCCTTTTCGCTGATCGTGAGGGTGTTGCTGCGAAAGGGCCGCCGTCTTTACATCAATGATGGTATCTGGGCTTCGCTCTCGGATTCATGGACGGGCAAGATCACGCTTCCTGCGCGCTTCATTCCCGACCCGGCCATCCGCCAGCGCAACGGTGATGAAAACAAGATCGTGCCGTTCAAGGTCTGCGGCGCGACCTGCGACTCAGTTGATATCCTGTCGCGCCCGTTCTGGTTGCCGGAGACCGTCGACACCGGCGACTGGATCGAAATCGGCCATATAGGCGCTTATTCGCTGTCCTTGCGCACGCGTTTCAACGGATTTTACCCCGACACCTTCATCGAGGTTGCGACACCGTTTCATGAAGGAGATGAGCCGCAAGGCTTTGCGAGCCTTGAAACAATGGCGGATTGACAGTCCGCCCAGTTTCGCCAGCGCTTACCTGGTGTGCTTGGCCAGCCAAGCGCGCCACTCATTATGCGTTCCGTTGAAGACATTGATGTCGGCATCGCCACGAATGCCCGGCACTTTGCCCGTTCCGGTATACTGCCAGAACAGGAAGTCCTTCGTGCCGTAGCGCACATTAGGATGGGCCGACACAGAACGCAGCCACCAATCATATCCTTTGAACGTATGAAGATTGTTGTCTTCATAGAAATCGATCGAAGTATATATGATCGGCTTGACGCCGTAATGCCGCGTAAGTTTTTCCAAGAAAACCTTCATTTCAGCCTGCACTACATTTGCAGGCGGACGTTTGCGACAGGTCGGCGACGTGTGGTTCCATTCCATATCAAGTACCGGAGGAAGCGCATTGGCTTCTTTCGGTACGTTGCGAATGAACCAGTCGGCCTGATCGCCAGCTGTACGGCAAAAATAATAGAAGTGATAGGCTGAATGCGGAATCCCGGCGGAGCGCGCTTGTTTCCAATGCTCCTTAAACATCGGGTCAACACGGTCACCGCCTTCAGTTGCCTTGATAAAGGCAAAAGAGATCCCATTCTTACGGGCCGAGTGCCAATCAACCGAAGTCTGATATTTAGATACGTCAGTGCCATGAATGGCATAAGAAACAGGGCTTAGGGCTTTTTCCCAAGGATGCGGCTTGCGATCGTCGAAGCGCGGATAGGCATGAGCGGCGGCGAATTTCGTAGTCGACGTCTGAGTTGACGAAGGCGCAAGATCACCAAAGTCGTAGTTGGTGCTGGTGCAGCCGACGAGCGCTACAAGCATTGAAAGGCCGAACGCGGCTCGCATGGTCGAAAATGTGCTGGCCAAGCCGAGCTCCTATGGATCGAATAACTCATCAATGCCGTGATATGGTAACCAAAATCTTTCGAGCACGAAATCTGTTGACTGGGAGCGATCACAGAAACGGCATCAGAAGCCATCTCCAAGTTTGATAAATCTCACATCTTTTAATGTGTTGAAATAGTCTGTGACGAAACGCACCCGTAAGATGAGCGTTTGCTAACTGACGTCCATTGCACATTCGATGAGGCCGTCGAGACTTTGAGAAGGAGACAGTTATGAATAAGGTCATTCTTGCAGCTTTATCCGGTGTCGCACTTTTCGGCGTGGCAGCGTGCAGCGACAGCAGCGACAGCACCACCACGCAAAGCACAACGCCACAAACCGACACGATGGCGCCGGCTGATCCTGCAGCGCCTGCAACGCCTGAGAGCTCAACTGACGGTAGCTCGATGGGTGGGACGACAGCACCAGCAGCTCCCGCTCAGTAGGCGCAATACGATGACAGTTTAATGAGAGCCGGCGTTCTGCCGGCTCTCTGGTTTTTGAGGTAAGACGCTACCCCTGTATGCCTGTTCCCAGACTCTATGACGTTTTGTCTCTCGCCAAACATGCTCTGGCCTCTTAAACCGCTTTGATGAACCGCAAAACAACAATGGAAACCATCTGGACTCGGGTAGGCTCGGCTCTCAATTACCTGTCCGAGCGCGGTATGACGGGTCTCAACTCGCTCTTGGAGGCGATCCGCACCCTAATCCAAGGTGATTCTGATTTGCGCCGTCGGGTTAGCTTTTCGGTTGCCATGATCGCCTTATCAGCCAAGATGGCGCGCGCCGATGGTGTGGTGACGCAAGACGAAGTGCGCGCATTTTACCGGTTGTTTGAAATTCCCGCAGGGGAAATGCGTAACGTTCAGCGTCTTTACAATCTTGCGCAGTCAGATACCGCGGGCTTTGAAGTCTATGCCCGGCAGATGGCTGGCTTGTGTGGAAGCGGACATGATAATTGCATGGTTTTGCAGGACGTACTCGACGGATTGTTCTTTATCGCCGAGGCAGACGGATTTGTGCACGAAGACGAGGTTGAATATCTCCGGCGCATAGCGGAAATCTTCAGCGTCGATGCAGTGCATTTCAACCGTATTCTTTTACGCCATGCCCGACCGGGTGGTACTGATCCCTATGATGTACTCGACCTGCCAAATGACAGCGATTTTAGCACCGTGCGCAAGCGCTACCGCACCCTGGTCGCAGAAAACCACCCCGACCGGTTGATTGCTCGCGGCATGCCGGCGGAATTCGTCAAGATCGCAACCAGCCGACTTGCCGCCATCAATAATGCCTATGAATTGATCGAGAGGAGCCGGGTTCCGGCGTGACGCCATTTGTTGCCGATCATGCGGGAGCCAAAGTCCGCTGTTCCCCGAATTACGGGTCGCGCCGAGGTTGCGACAAGGCTGATCTGATTATTCTGCATTATACCGGGATGGTGAGCGGGAAAGCGGCGGAAGACTGGTTGTGTGATGCCGCGAGCGAGGTTTCGGCGCATTATCTCGTTTATGAGGATGGGCGCGTGATCCAGATGGTGCGCGAACAGGACAGGGCCTGGCATGCCGGGCGCAGTTTCTGGCGCGGCGAAACTGATCTCAATTCACATTCGGTGGGAATCGAAATCGTCAACCCGGGCCACGATCTCGAATACACGGATTTTCCGCAAACCCAGATCGCATCGGTGATTGCGCTTTGCCGCGACATTGCGACACGCAACGCGCTCGATAAACGCCGGGTGCTGGCGCATTCGGACGTCGCGCCGGGCCGCAAGATTGATCCGGGAGAGCGGTTCCCGTGGGGCGATCTCCACGCGGCGGGCATCGGCGATTGGATCACGCCCGTTGCGCTTGGGGGTGACTTACCTTTGCCAATAGGCTCGATGCATGCGCGGATCGGTCTCAGCCAGCAACTGCTTGCTTTCTATGGGTATCAACTGCATGCCAGCGGCTGTGCCGATGAAGCTACGCGTATCGTGGTGGAAGCCTTCCAGCGCCATTTCCGACCCCAGCGCGTGGACGGGCTGATCGACAATTCCACTTACGAAACATTATGCGCGTTGGTGAACAGATAAACCGCCAACGAAGCTGCTGCTTAGTAAGCCGTTTATTACGGTTTGTAATCCAACGTGATTTCCATCACCATTTTTGATGCAACTTTTCCCGGCATCCGGTTAGGTATTCCGACGTCGGGCGAAGTGAGCCGGCAAGTGCAGTAGACCGGATAGTGAATCCGGCGATCAGAACAGTGTAAGGTTACATGAAAAGCTGGACCGTTTTTGCGGTGGCCGTGGCCGCCGGCGTGACGACTTGTGCCCAGATCAGCGCGTCACATGCAGAAGGCCGCGATTTCTTTCAACAGCGTAACATCGATACGATGACC
>JAFAGL010000001.1 GCA_023422735.1 Pseudomonadota bacterium | reverse complement strand
AGGCCGCGCGGAAAATGAACCCGCTCGCCTTTGACGTCAGCCCCGGCTTCCTTCCAAAGCGCCAGCGCTTCGGCATCGTCGCGGAACTCGATGCCGATTTCTTCGAGCACCGTATCGGCGTTCTTTTCAATCAGCGCGAGGCCTTCTTCATTCAGAACCTCGAAGACATTGATCTTGCGCTTGATGTAGGTGAGCTGCGTGCCCGGCCCGCCACCCGTGCGCGCCGCGCGTCTGGCCGCGGCCCCTCCGCTCGCACCGCGCCCGCGACGGCCAGCAGTCGCTGTGCCTTCCTGATCCGGGGTCACTGTATCGCTCATCTGTTTCTTTCCTGAATCGAGATGCGGCTCTTACGATATTTCCGGGATCGTAGTCGACCACCCTTTGGGAAACGGTTCGCCAGCGCCAGCCCATGTCTTAAAATCGACAACAGAAAAATCCGGAATTGCCGTCGCTTTCTTCGCGTGGCGCGTCGCAAAACGGCTATGCGGATCATGCTTTTTGATGAATAGACTGGGAATGTTGGCGGCGCTCTCGATTTGCGCTGAAGGCCTTTGGGAGATCATCATGTCTGACGACGAAATCATCCTTTCCGAGCTGTCCGATGAGGAACTCGTGCAGCAGATGCATGATGACCTTTACGACGGTCTCAAGGAAGAGATCGAGGAAGGCACGAATATCCTTCTGGAACGCGGCTGGGAGCCGTACAATGTGCTCACCGAAGCACTTGTCGAAGGCATGCGGATCGTCGGCGAGGATTTCCGTGACGGTATCCTGTTTGTGCCCGAAGTGCTGCTTTCCGCAAACGCGATGAAGGCTGGCATGTCTATCCTGCGCCCGCTTCTGGCAGCGACCAATGCGCCGAAGCAGGGCAAGATGGTCATCGGCACTGTGAAGGGCGACATTCACGACATTGGGAAAAATCTCGTCGGCATGATGATGGAAGGTGCGGGCTTCGATGTCGTAGATCTCGGCATCAACAACCCGGTCGAGAACTATCTGGCGGCGCTGGAAGAACACCAGCCGGACATCATCGGAATGTCTGCCCTCCTCACCACGACGATGCCCTATATGAAGGTCGTGATCGACACGATGAAGGAAAAGGGTATTCGCGACGATTATGTCGTGCTGGTGGGTGGTGCGCCGCTTAATGAGGAATTCGGCAAGGCAGTCGGCGCCGATGCTTATTGCCGTGATGCGGCCGTTACTGTCGAAACCGCAAAGGATTTCATGAAGCGGCGGCACAATGCACGTGCCTCACTTTAAGAATGCGCAGCCTGCCTGATCGTTAAATAAAACAAAGGCCGCGATAAAGCATCACGGCCTTTGTTTGTGTGAACTGGCGGCGGCGGATCGCGGCGTCCAGTTCGAGCTTTCTTATTCCGCCGCGTTGGCGATATTGTTGCCCGCCGACTGCGTTGCGTTCACTGCGTTGGCGGTATCAGCACCGGCGCCGCGGATCGTGTTGGCGCAGGCAGCCGAGAAGAGTGCGGCAGCCAAAACAGCGACGGTTGCAATGCGCGAATGGGTCATTTGTCGTCCCTTAAAATTGTTGCGTGTCTGAAACGAAAAAATGCCGGACTTGTTCCCATGCGGAAACGTCGGATCGAAAATAATCCCGCCAGCGCTTTATTCGAAGCGCCGCAGAACGCGTATCCGATCGAGGACCGCTTACTGGTGATTGCCTGCGGCGCGATCGCCCGTGAGGTGCTCGCCGTTCGCCAGTTGAACCGGCTGGAACATCTGGATCTCGTTTGTTTGCCAGCGATCTGGCATGTGTATCCAGCGCGTATCGCTCCTGCCATGCGCGAACAGATCCGAACCGCGCGTGCAAAGGGATATCGACGTATCTACATCGGTTATGCTGAATGCGGCACACAGGGAGAGCTCGACAAGATCTGCGCCGAAGAAGGCATTGAACGCATTGCGGGACCGCATTGCTACGCTTTTTTCAGCGGCAATGATGAGTTCATGTCGCGCATCCACCACGAGATTACAGCGTTTTATCTGACTGACCTCATCACGCGCCAGTTCGAGGCGTTTGTGGTCGAGCCGCTGAAGCTCGACAAGCATCCCGAACTGCGAGACATGGTTTTTGGAAATTACACCAAGCTCGTTTATCTCGCGCAAACCGAGGATGCGGTTTTGCAGGAAAAAGCACGCAAAGCGGCGGATTACCTGCGTCTCGATTACGAATACCGCTTTACGGGCTATGGCGATCTGACGCCCGCACTCGTTCGGGCGGCGGCAACGTGATCACAAATTGCGCGCATTTGACCCTCTTTGTCGCATGACAAGGAGGACTTAGATGCTGCGCTTAACATTCGCTGCCCTGTTGGTGGCAACAACTGCCGCCCCTGCGTTTGCCGATGGCGAAATCGTTCGTTTGATAACGCCTGCCGACAAGCAGAGACTGGCTGATTACGATCAAACGCGTGAGCAGGCTTTACGCGAAGCACGTGAAGGTGCCGAGCCCTCGGAACTTGCCAAACTCAAAACGGCCCTGGAAAAGCCGGAACAAAGCTTCAGCGATGTCGATCTGACAGGCAACTGGCAATGTCGCACCATCAAGGTCGGAGGCAACCTGCCGCTGGTTGTATATGGCTGGTTCAAATGCCGGATCAGCGATGATGGCTCCGGCTGGTTTCTCGAAAAGCAAACGGGTTCGCAGCGTACCCAAGGACGTTTTTACACCGAAAGCAACACGCGGCTGACTTACCTCGGCACCGGTTTCGTTTCCAGTGAAAAGCCCGGC
>JAFAGL010000321.1 GCA_023422735.1 Pseudomonadota bacterium | reverse complement strand
ACCTGCTGTTATGTCTGGTGGTCATCATGCTCGTCGTCGGATTCCAGGAATCCAGCGAGCTCGCTTCCGCTTACGGAATTTCCGTGACCGGCAACATGCTGATTACTACATTGTTGCTGAGTGTGGTGATGCGCAGGATCTGGAAATGGCCGCTTGCTGCTGTTATCGCGGCTACGGCGATTTTCCTGATGATCGATATCGGTTTCTTTGTTTCCAACCTCGTCAAGGTGACCGATGGCGGCTGGGCGTCGATCCTCGTTGCGATCTACATCGTGACGCTGATGGCGACCTGGGTCGTGGGCAGCCGTACCTTGTTCGAAAAGACCCGCAAGAACGAGGTGCCGCTCGATTTCTTCACCGACCAACTGGCGAAGAAACCGCCGACGCTCGTGCCGGGAACGGCCGTGTTTCTCACAGCAGATGGCCAACGGACGCCAACCGCACTTTTGCACAGTCTCAAGCATTATAAGGTTTTGCACGAAAAGAACGTCATCTTGTCGGTCAAAACCGCCGCGACGCCGCGCGTGGCGGAAAGCGAACGCGCCCAGATCGAGGTGCTCAATCCGCTTTTCATGCGAGTGGTGTTGACCTTCGGTTACATGGAACGACCGAATATTCCACGCGCATTGGCGATCTGTCGCAAGCTCGGATGGAAGTTCGACATCATGGCGACTTCGTTCTTTCTGTCGCGGCGCTCCCTGAGGATTTCGGCAAATTCGCCGTTGCCGCATTGGCAGGACAGGTTGTTCATTTCGCTGGCTGGCTCCGCAGCCGATGCCACGGAATATTTCCAGATACCCACAGGGCGCGTCGTGGAAATCGGCACACAGGTGGCAGTTTAGGCGAGGGCAGTTTAATCATCCCTTCAAGGTGAATCGCGAAGGGTTGAAGGAATGGATCGGGGGCTGAGCATTGCCGTGGTTGGAGCGGGGCCGGGGGGCCTTGCAACCGCGCTGATGTTGAAGCAGCGCGGCCATCACGTCACTGTCTTCGAGCGGTTTGAAAAGGCCGCTCCGCTGGGCTCCGGGCTTATCCTGCAGCCAACCGGGTTGACGGTGCTCGATCAACTGGGACTTCTACCCAGGATCTTGAAACGCGGGGCACGGATAGACCGTCTCACGGGAGCGGATTGCCGCACGGGCCGAACTGTCCTCGATGTCCGGTATGATGCGCTGCGTGGTCACCGTTTCGGGCTGGGTACGCATCGCGCGGCCTTGTTCGATGTGTTGCATCAGGCAGTGCTGGACGCCCGTATTCCCTTGATGACCGGCACTGAGGCCCAGACATTGCAGGAAATGGGGGATGGAATCGGCTTCGATGCGGGGCCGCTTCGTTTCGGGCCGTTCGATCTCGTGGTGGACGCGAGCGGTGCGCGTTCGGTTTTGCGGCGGCACGCGCGCAAGCCGATCGATCCTCGACCTTTGCGCTACGGAGCGGTGTGGGCGACGCTTGACTGGAAGGGCGGCGATTTCGATCCCAACGCGTTGCAACAGCGATATGAACGCGCGCACACGATGGTCGGCGTATTGCCGATCGGAGCCGTGGAGCCCGGCGGTTCGGCAAAAGCGGCATTCTTCTGGAGTCTGAAGCCTGCCGACTATGACGCAATCAAGGATGCTGGCCTGGCAGCCTGGAAAAAGCGGGTAATGGATGTCTGGCCGCAATGCGTGCCATATCTCGACCAGATCGAAGATTTCGAGCAACTGACTTTGGCGCGCTACGGCCATCACACAATGACCCGACCGCGCGGAAACCAGGTAGTTTTCATCGGCGACGCCGCACATTCCACGAGCCCGCAACTGGGGCAGGGCGCCAATATGGCCCTTCTGGATGCCGCAGCCCTGGATCACGCCTTGCATCGCAGCGAAACGATTTCGGACGCACTGGATCGGTATGGCGACCTGCGGCGCGCCCATTTGCGCTTGTTCCAGGCGTTGTCGCTGACCTTGACGCCGTTTTATCAATCGGACGGGCGGGTCTTGCCGTGGTTGCGCGACACGCTGATTTCCGTCTCTTCGCGCGTACCGCCCGTGCCGCAATTGATGGGAACGATGGTCGCGGGCACTCTCCTCAATCCGCTTAACCGTCTCGAACTCCTGGAGCCGGACTGGCGCAAGGCGCGTGAACTCATGGCATCTGACCAACCTCTAACCACATAGAGTTTCAAAGCCGAATTGGTTGCGATGGCCGGCTTGCGGGTCGCATGCAGATCGGCTAGACAACCGAACCGTAACGTACGGTACGGTATTTTATGACCATCCCTCAACATCACGGCGAAGATGCGCTTTCAGAACGGCAACGCGCCGTGCTGGATGCGGTTTTGGCTTTGCTGGTGGAGAAGAGCCATGGTTTGACCATG
Source organism: Pseudomonadota bacterium (assembly GCA_023422735.1). GTDB lineage: Bacteria > Pseudomonadota > Alphaproteobacteria > Rhizobiales > Rhizobiaceae > Tianweitania. The sequence continues at coordinate 1,463 of JAFAGL010000321.1, read as the reverse complement.
ACGGCTGTTGCGCGGCGTGCAAGCTGTTCCAAGGAAACGCTCTACAAATGGTTCGGTGATCGCGACGGCCTGCTGACGGCCACCGTTCGATATCAAGCCTCGCAGGTGCGCGCAGGCAATTTCGATGCCCAGCACCTCGATAGCGGGGCTCTGCGCGAAAGCTTGCTGGGCTTCGCCGTTAACTGGCTTTCGGTGATTACCAGCCGCACTTCGATCGCGCTCAATCGTGTAGCGGTGGGCGAGGCCGGTTCGGGCAAAAGCAATCTTGGCGCGATCGTGCTTGCGAATGGTCGCTTTGCGATCGGAGAACGGCTGAAACCGGTTCTGGAAGCTGGGCGCAATGCCGGGCTGCTTATCTTCGAAGACACGGAGACTGCGTTTCGCACCTTTTTCGGGCTGGTCGGACGTGATGTTCAGATCCGACTCCTGCTTGGCGAGGAAATGAAGGCGACCACGGCCGAAATTCAGGCCGATGCGCAGCGCGCCATCACCCAGTTTTTCGCGCTTTACGGCAATCCGTCCTTTGAGGCGCGGAATGCCGAAGAGGCGGATCAATCCATCCAGAAACACGCAACAACGGGAAGGAAAAACCATGCGCGTTTATTATGATCGTGACGCTGACCTCAATCTGATCAAGGGCAAGAAAGTCGCCATTATCGGCTATGGCAGCCAGGGTCGCGCCCATGCACTGAACCTGAAGGACTCGGGTGTCAAGGATATCGCCGTCGGCCTCAAGGAAGGATCCGCCACGGCCAAGAAGGTAGAAGCCGATGGCCTCAAGGTCATGACCGTTGCCGAAGCCGCCAAATGGGCGGACCTGATGATGATGGCGACGCCGGATGAACTCCAGGCCGACATCTACAAGAACGAAATCGCCTCGAATATCCGTGACGGCGCAGCGATTGCCTTCGCGCACGGCCTCAATGTCCATTTCGGTCTGATCGAGCCGAAGAAGACGATCGACGTCATCATGATCGCGCCCAAGGGCCCGGGCCATACCGTTCGCGGCGAGTATCAGAAGGGCGGCGGCGTGCCGTGCCTCGTGGCCGTTGACCAGGATGCTTCCGGCAATGCACTTGACGTGGCGCTGTCCTACGCATCGGGCGTTGGCGGTGGCCGTTCGGGCATCATCGAAACCAATTTCCGCGAAGAATGCGAAACCGATCTGTTCGGCGAGCAGGTTGTTTTGTGCGGTGGTCTGGTCGAACTCATCCGCGCTGGTTTCGAAACGCTGGTCGAGGCCGGTTATGCGCCGGAAATGGCCTATTTCGAGTGCCTGCATGAAGTGAAGCTGATCGTCGACCTGATCTATGAAGGCGGCATCGCCAACATGAACTACTCGATTTCGAACACGGCCGAGTGGGGCGAATATGTCACCGGTCCGCGCATCATCACCGACGAGACCAAGGCGGAGATGCGGCGCGTCCTGAAGGACATCCAGACCGGCAAGTTCACCTCGGAAT
>JAFAGL010000304.1 GCA_023422735.1 Pseudomonadota bacterium | reverse complement strand
GCCCGTATTCTGTTCCGGCAGCCAGCATATCCGCCAGCCGTTCCTGCCAGAACCCATCAGCGAGACGAATATTCACAAATCCCGGTCCGGCCACCGACGCTTCCGAAACATCCGCATCTTTTCCAAGTTCAAGCGCCAGTTGCTCGCCAAGAACGCGCGGGTTCTGGCCTACTGCTTTGGAAAGAACCATGGCAGCATTTGTTGCGAGGTCGCCATGGTTCGGATCGCGCGGCAGTTCGACCGTTACACGCGACATATCCACCGGCTCACCGGATTGCGTTCTAAGATCAATCGTTTGCACGATATTTTTCACGCGCGCGCTGAATTCGGCGAAGATGTTCATGACCAACTCTGACGGTTATTGGCTGCGCAACACTGGTAGTTGCGCGAAGAGAATGTCGCGACCTAACCCAGAACGGGGGTATGGTCAAACAAGCGGCGATGCTCCTTCACGGCATAAGTATCTGTCATGCCGGCCAAAAAATCCCCAACATGACGTGCTTTGACCGCGTCTTCCGCGCGATCAAGTCCTTCGCGCCATCCTTCCGGCATGGCCCGGGGGTCATCCATATAAAGGTCGAACAAGTCATATAAAATCTGATCAGCCTTCGCACGCACCTCCATCACAGCTGGATGGCGGTAAAGGCTGGCGTAAAGAAAACGCTTCAGCGCCCTTTCTCCGTCCGCAACTTCATTCGAAAAGCAAACCATGGTTCGATCTGCATCGTGAATGTCCTCGACGCTGTGCGGATCGAGGGATTGCAGATTAGCGGTCGCCGTGTCGATCACATCTTCAACCATCAGCGTAATCTGTCGGCGCATCAATTCATGCGCGATACGGACCTCGTCGAGTTTGGGATATTTCATCCGTACCGCGCGCAAAATATTGGCAGTCAGGGGCACATCTTCCAGCATTTCAAGATGCAGCAAACCTGAACGCAAGCCGTCGTCGATATCGTGAGTATTATAGGCAATATCGTCGGCAATCGCGGCCGCCTGCGCTTCCGGCCCGGCAAAACGGTGCAATTCCAGATCATGCAATTCCGAGTAAGCGGTGATCGCAGGCGGAACCGGCTCATCACGTGGCGTACCATCTTGCCAGGTGAGTGGTCCGTTATGCTTCACAAGGCCTTCCAGAGTTTCCCAACTCAGATTCAGACCGTCAAACTCGGCGTAGCGACGTTCCAGCTTTGTCACAACGCGCAATGACTGCGCGTTATGATCGAAACCGCCATACGGCTCCATGCGCAGATTGAGTGCGTCCTCTCCCGTGTGGCCAAATGGCGTATGACCGAAATCATGGACAAGGGCGATCGCTTCGGCGAGATCCTCATCAAGCCGAAGCGCACGAGCTAATGCGCGGGCAATCTGAGCAACCTCGATCGTGTGCGTGAGACGTGTCCGGTAGTGGTCGCCTTCATGCGCGACGAAGACCTGCGTCTTGTGCTTCAACCGGCGGAACGCCGTGGAGTGAATGATACGATCCCGATCGCGCTGAAACGGTGTACGGGTGGGACTCTCGGGTTCCTCCGCGAAGCGACCGCGAGTTTTGGCTGGATCGGTAGCGAAGCGAGCGCGAGGCCTGTAACCGAATCCTATATCGGAAGCATTGAAAGTCACGCGGATCTGCTCGCTCCAGTTCGCTGTTCGACGAATGCGCATCACGCTCGTATTCAATCCCGGTTGACGAGCGCTCGCGCGGTTCATACCTATGGCAGAAAGGCCAGCGCAAGGTGAACATCATGGGCACGGATGCCAAAACACTGATGAAGGGCGTCGAAGTGACAGAAGCGGCCGCGCGACGGATCAATAAGATCATTTCCAAAGAAACCGCCAAGGATGCGCTTCGCGTATCCGTTGAGGGCGGCGGTTGTTCCGGTTTTTCCTACAAGTTCGATCTCGTGAGCGGGCGCAATGATGACGACACCAGTATCGAAAAAGATGGCGCAACCGTTTTGATCGACGAAATGTCGCTGATCTATATGGGCGGCTCGGTGATCGATTTCGTTGACGACCTCATGGGCCAGTCTTTTCAGATTCGCAACCCGAACGCGGTCGCATCATGCGGCTGCGGCACCAGCTTCTCGATCTGATATTCGACGTGAAGATCGCAACCTGGAATATCAACGGGGTCAAGGCGCGCATTGACAATCTGTGCCATTGGCTTCGCGAAAGCGAACCCGACATTGTTTGCTTGCAGGAAATCAAGAGTATCGATGAAGCATTTCCGCGTTTGGAAATCGAGGCACTCGGCTACCATGTGGAAACACATGGCCAGAAAGGCTTCAACGGAGTCGCTATTCTTTCGAAATACCGCTTCGACGAAGTGAACCGGCGATTGCCCGGCGACGATGGGGACGAACACGCGCGCTTTATCGAGGGTGTTTTTTCCACATCTCGCGGCGCGCTCAGAGTGGTTTCGCTGTATCTTCCCAATGGCAATCCGGTGGGAACGGACAAATTTCCATACAAGCTCGGATGGATGAAGCGGTTCGAAGATTGGGCAGAAAGGCGCCTCGCACTCGAAGAGCCTTTGGTTTTGGGTGGCGATTATAATGTCATTCCCATGCCGATCGACGCCCGTCATCCCGACAATTGGGTGGGCGACGCGCTGTTCCAGCCCGAGTCGCGTGCCTCTTTTCGCAGACTTACCAATCTGGGCTTTACTGACGCGTTTCGCGAAGTGGATGATTCCAGCGGGGCTTACTCGTTTTGGGATTATCAGGCAGGCGCCTGGCAGAAGAATAATGGTATTCGCATCGACTTTTTGATGATGTCTCCAGAAGCTTCCGACCGCCTGCAGTCTGCCGACATCGAGAAACATGTTCGCGGCTGGGAAAAGCCGTCAGACCACGTCCCCGTGGTCGCGCATCTTGATCTTATCGCAGCCGACTTGTGAGATTTCTGCATCAGGACGGAACTATTTCAATTTTCGTCCGTTTCTTTTTGGACAGATCGCAGTGATCTGATTTCCAGTCCAGAGCGAGCCGCGCCTCCCCTGCCGTGGCTCGTTCTTTTTTGCAATGCTGCGTCCCGCGACTTGTGAGCGGGTTCCAGACTGGCTAAATCAGCGCGATGAAAGTCAAAGACGCAGATATCCTCATCGTCCCCGGTTATACAAATTCCGGCCCCGACCACTGGCAGACGCGCTGGGAAAACAAACTTTCCACAGCGCGGCGGGTGGAACAGGCTGAATGGTCAAAGCCCCTTCGCGAGGACTGGGTTTCCCGAGTTGCAGACGCTGTCAACCAGGCTGAACGACCCGTGGTGTTCATTGCGCACTCGCTTGGTATCCCGAGCGTCATTCACGCCATACCCCAGTTTCGCAAGCGGGTTGCGGGTGCTTTTTTCGTGGCGCCACCAGATGTCACGAATCCAGATATCCGTCCCAAGCATTTGATGACATTTGGACCCTATCCACGCGATCCGTTACCGTTTCCATCGATGACGATTGCCAGCCGCAACGACCCCTTCTCCTCCTTCGAGGTCGCGGAAGACATAGCTGCGGCATGGGGGTCAAAATTCATCGATGCTGGCGAAGTTGGCCATCTCAACGCCGAATCAGGGCACGGACCATGGCCCGAAGGTTCGATGACCTTCGCGAATTTCCTGACGGGCTTGAAATAGGCTGCCGAGCGCAGCCTATTTTGTCAGCGCAGTCTTTATTGCCGAAAGGGTCAACTCAGCGCCAGCACGCATCAAGGAGGAATCCGTCCCACAAGCCATCAGCCGAAATCCCATGGCTTGATAACGGCCGCACAAGGCTGGATCGACGACGAAGATGGCTGCGAGCTTGCCGGCACCGCGCGTTCGCCGAGCAATTGCCTCGATCGCCGTCATCATGTCTTCGAGGGAAGGGTCAATCGTTTCACCATTGCTCCAGGCGATGGAAAAATCGGACGGACCGACGAGAATGGCGTCGATGCCGTCGACCTTGAGGATGTCATCCAGCACATCCAGCGCCCGGCGCGTTTCGATCATCGCGATGGCAAGCGTGCCGGCGTTGGCCTCTTCCAGCCAGGCTTGCGCGCTGGACGGCGAGGTCGCGCGACCGGCCGCAAAGGTCGGGCCCCAGGAACGCTCGCCCAGCGGAGGGTATTTCATGGCAGCAGCGAAAGCCTGAGCATCGGCCACAGTGTTGATCATCGGCGCAATGACGGCTTCCGCACCAAAATCGAGCGCGCGGCTTGCCATATCGAACCGGCCCACCGGGATGCGGACGAGCGCATGCTTGTTCTGCCCGGTAATCACGGGAAGCGATCGCAAAATGCTCGCTTCATCATGTCCGCCATGCTGCATGTCGAGCGTAACAGCGTCATAATCCTGCGCGGCGAGCAACTCAACAGTGAGTGGATCGGGAATCCCCGACCAACTGGAAATCAACGTTTCAGAAACCAGTCGCTCGCGCAGGGTTGCCAAGGGTTAAACGCTCAGCTGCTCGATTGCCGTCCCCATCAACTCGACCATCTTCTGACGAATTTGCTGGTCGGTCTGTGCGACATTGGCGGCATCGAAATCGGCCCGCACCTTGCGGAACACATCTTCATCACCGGCTTCTTCAAAATCGGCAGCAACAACCGCCTTTGCATAATCCTCGGCGTCCGCACCGGTCTTGCCCAGATGTTCCGCTGCCCAGTTGCCAAGCAGCTTGTTACGACGGGCCGTTGCCTTGAAGCGCAACTCTTCGTCTTGAACGAATTTGCGCTCAAATCCGTCCTGGCGATCTTTCATCGAAGCCACAATGCGTCTCCATCCATCAAATTCAAATGCTTGGATAGGGTCTCATAATCCTCAAATCAACCCAAATCCCTACCGGAACCTGGTAAGAATATGAGGGAACACATATTTGCGGATTGAGGCCAAGCGATGTTTGCGATAGGACGCCGAGAGACATTCCGGCGAATGCCCGACAGCCAGAAAACGCGGGCCTTTATGGCGAATGCCATCCAGACTTCGAGAAAGCCATTATGAATCGACGCCGCCGCATTTATGAAGGCAAGGCCAAGATCCTTTATGAAGGACCAGAGCCCGGCACCCTGATCCAGTTTTTCAAGGATGACGCCACCGCGTTCAACGCCAAGAAACACGAAGTTATCGACGGCAAGGGCGTGCTCAACAATCGCATTTCCGAGCACATCTTTACCCATTTGAACCGGATCGGCATCCCGACGCACTTTATCCGTCGCCTGAATATGCGCGAGCAGTTGATCAAGGAAGTCGAGATCATTCCGCTTGAAGTCGTAGTGCGTAACGTAGCCGCAGGCTCGCTTGCCAAGCGCCTCGGGCTCGAAGAAGGCACGGTTCTGCCGCGCTGGATCATCGAGTTTTATTACAAGAATGACGCGCTCGATGATCCGATGGTCTCCGAAGAGCATGTCACAGCTTTCGGCTGGGCAGCGCCGCAGGAAATCGACGACATCATGGCGCTCGCCATCCGCGTCAACGACTTCTTGTCTGGCCTATTTCTGGGTATCGGCATCCAGCTTGTCGACTTCAAGATGGAATGCGGACGTTTGTTCGAGGGCGACATGATGCGGATCGTTGTGGCCGACGAGATCTCGCCGGATTCTTGCCGTTTGTGGGACGTCAACACCCAAGACAAGATGGATAAGGACCGTTTCCGCCGCGATATGGGTGGTTTGGTCGAGGCTTACCAGGAAGTGGCGCGCCGGCTCGGCATTATGAACGAGAATGAGCCACCTCGCCCGTCGGGTCCGGTGCTGGTCGCCGGCAAGGACACCAGCCGTGGCAAGCCCCATTGAATTCGGAGTTGGTAAAGTGATCAAGGCACGCGTGACGGTGACGCTCAAGAACGGCGTACTCGATCCCCAAGGCAAGGCAATCGAGGGTGCGCTGGGTACCCTCGGATTTCAGGACATCGCTGGCGTTCGTCAGGGAAAGGTGTTTGATCTGGAAATCGCCGGAACGGATGCTGTCAAAGCGGAAGCCGATATCAAAACCATGTGCGAGCGCCTGCTCGCTAATACGGTGATCGAGAATTACTCCATTGCCTTGAGCTAAAGCGCAGCAACGCTTTAGCTCAAGCTTTCACGATATGTGAGCATCATGAAAACAGCAGTCGTTCTCGTTCCCGGCCTTAATCGTGATCGCGACATGATCGCCGCCTTGACGAAGGTTTCGGGCCGGGCACCGGAAACGCTTTGGCAAACAGAAAGCACTTTGCCCGACGGTCTGGATCTCATCGTCATCCCCGGCGGTTTCTCTTTCGGAGACTACCTGAGGTGTGGCGCGATTGCAGCGCGCATGCCCGTTATGCGGGCTGTCGCCGAAGCTGCAAAGCGCGGGGTGACCGTGCTTGGCGTATGTAACGGCTTCCAGATCCTGCTCGAAACCGGGATGTTGCCGGGCGCCTTGATGCGCAACACTTCGCTCAAGTTCGTTTGCCGTGAGGTCAAGCTACAGGTGACTAACGCCAATACGGCATTCACCCGACAGTATTCGGCGAACCAGATTATTCGCTGTCCGGTTGCCCATCATGACGGCAACTATTTCGCTGAAGCGGACGTGCTTGCGCGGCTCGAAGGCGAAGGCCAGGTTGTTTTCCGTTACGCGGAAGGCACCAATCCGAACGGTTCGGTCAACGATATTGCTGGTATCATGAATGAAAAGGGCAACGTTCTCGGCTTGATGCCGCATCCGGAGAACCTCATCGAAGATGCCCATGGCGGTACGGATGGACGGGGCCTGTTCGAAAGCGTGTTGGCCCAGGCAGCGTGAAGCGAACCGTTCGTCACGCTTCCTTTACTGTCACCTGCGCATTCCAATCATCTTGATGCGAAGGCTTTGGCCGAAGGATTGTGATGGATCGCTCTTTATTGACCACATTCGCGCTTGCAGCCGTGCTGGGGATCGCCGGATGCCAGTCAAAACCTGAAAGGACGGCCCAGCAGTCCTCCACTGGCACCAAGAGCGCCGCATTGCGCAATATGGAACACGTCGCCAAAGCCGCTCATCGATGCTGGTTTGCTTCGAAAGATCCCGCCTTCCGGCAATACAGCTTCGCCAATGAGTTGAACAGTTTCTCCGGTCGACCGCGCTTTCTGCTTGTTCCCCATAACGACTATGGTGGGCGCCCCCTGCTGGTCGTGCAGGCAGAAGGTTCAGCAGGTCGTGTGGAAAGCTTTGGGCCAATCTTGGATCAAGCACTCGGCAGTCGCGTGAAGAACGATCTTGCACGATGGAGTGGCGGCGACCAGTCGTGTAGCGCCGCAGCCTGAATCGACCGTTATAGCTTCAAGCGTTGGAAAACAGTCAGAAGTTTGCCACCAGCTGGATCAGTCAACGCGCAATCATCGGTGACAAGCCGGTTTTTCCCCAAGTCGACAGTTCATTCCGAACGCCGCATAGTTTAAGGACGCGCTTAAGCCCTTTTCGCCCCTTCATAAAAGGCCTCGGCAATCTATGATCCGTAATGATTTGGCCATCACGCCCGAGCTTGTTGCTTCGCATGGACTCAAGCCAGATGAATATCAGCGCATCCTTGAGCTGATCGGCCGCGAGCCGAGCTTTACCGAGCTTGGCATCTTTTCAGCGATGTGGAACGAGCATTGCTCCTATAAATCGTCAAAGAAGTGGCTGCGGACCTTGCCCACAACCGGGCCGCAAGTGATCCAGGGCCCAGGCGAAAATGCGGGCGTGGTGGATATTGGTGATGGAGACTGCGTGGTCTTCAAGATGGAAAGCCATAACCACCCCTCTTATATCGAACCCTACCAAGGTGCGGCCACCGGCGTTGGTGGAATTCTGCGTGACGTGTTCACAATGGGCGCGCGACCAATTGCTGCCATGAATGCGCTCCGTTTCGGCGCGCCCGACCATCCGAAGACGAAGCATCTCGTTTCAGGTGTGGTTGCAGGCGTGGGCGGTTACGGCAACGCCTTTGGCGTGCCGACTGTCGGTGGCGAGGTCAATTTCGACGCGCGTTATAACGGCAACTGCCTGGTCAACGCGTTCGCTGCAGGCCTTGCAAAAACAGACGGCATCTTCCTATCCGAAGCCAAGGGCGTCGGCCTGCCCGTCGTTTATCTCGGTGCCAAGACCGGGCGTGACGGTGTTGGCGGCGCAACCATGGCCTCCGCTGAATTCGATGAGAAGATCGAGGAAAAACGTCCGACCGTTCAGGTTGGCGATCCTTTCACAGAAAAATGCCTGCTCGAAGCCTGCCTGGAACTGATGGCCTCCGGCGCCGTCATCGCGATCCAGGACATGGGTGCGGCCGGCCTCACCTGCTCGGCGGTCGAAATGGGCGCCAAGGGCGATCTCGGCATCGAACTCGACCTCGACAAGGTGCCTGTTCGTGAAGAGGCGATGAGCGCCTATGAAATGATGCTGTCGGAAAGCCAAGAGCGCATGCTTATGGTGCTGGAACCGGCAAAAGAAGCGGAAGCGGAAGCTATTTTCCGCAAATGGGGTCTCGATTTCGCAATTGTGGGCACAACAACCGATGATTTGCGATTCCGGGTCCTGCATCAAGGTGTCGAAGTCGCCAACCTCCCGATCAAGGATCTCGGCGATCAGGCACCCGAATATGATCGTCCTCTTGTGGAACCAAAGAAACCGACGCCCCTGGCAATCGATGACATTCCGCAAACCGATATTGCAGATGCCCTGCTCAAACTGCTGAACTCACCCGATCTTTCTTCGCGTCGATGGGTGTATGAGCAGTATGATACGCTCATTCAGGGCAATTCGCTAATCCGGCCTGGCGGCGATGCTGGCGTTGTGCGCGTGGAGGGACATGCAAGCAAGGCGCTCGCCTTTTCATCCGACGTCACACCGCGCTATTGCGAAGCCGATCCGTTTGAAGGTGGAAAGCAGGCCGTCGCCGAATGCTGGCGAAATATTACAGCAACTGGCGCCAAGCCATTGGCTTCAACTGACAATCTTAATTTCGGCAACCCGGAAAAGCCTGAGATCATGGGCCAGTTCGCGGCAGCTATCAAAGGTATTGGCGAAGCTTGCCGAGCACTCGATTTCCCGATCGTTTCGGGTAATGTCTCGCTTTACAATGAAACGAATGGTCAGGCGATCCTTCCCACTCCAACGATCGGCGGTGTTGGACTGTTGAAGGATTGGAGCCGGATGACGCGCGTGGCCTTCCCTGCAGAGGACTTGCCGATTCTGCTGTTTGGCGCTCCGAAACAATGGGGCACGCATCTCGGCCAATCAATCTATATGCGTGATCTCCACGCGCGCACCGACGGGCCACCACCGCCAGTCGACCTAGATGCCGAACTGAGCGTCGGTAACTTTGTCCGCAGCCTGATCGAGCGCGGAATAGCCAAAGCCGTTCATGATCTCTCAGATGGTGGATTGGCTGTCGGTCTGGCGGAAATGGCAATCGCTTCCGGCATCGGCGCCGAGATTCCCGGGCTGGACGGCATCGATCCCGTACCCGTGTTTTTTGGAGAGGACCAAAACCGCTATCTGGTTGTGGTGGATCTCGATCCCCAATGCGATGAGTTCGCCTCGCTGATCGAGGAAGCGGAACAGGCTGGCATCTTTGCTCCCTGGATCGGAACGACGGGAGGATCGGATCTAAAGCTTGCGTCGGCCCGTCCGATTGCTGTTTCCGACTTGAAAACGGCACACGAATCCTGGTTCCCTGCAT
>JAFAGL010000300.1 GCA_023422735.1 Pseudomonadota bacterium | reverse complement strand
GTATGTCTTCGCCGACTTACGGCACCGATAAAACGGCAAATGAGCAACTGTTTGAAGATGTAGGCGGCATGTTCGCCTTGGGCGGTGACAAGAAAGAGCCGATCAATTATCGGCCGCGGCCGGATCTCGTTCGTCCGACCTCGCAGAATCTTCCCCCGCCACAGGAAAGCGTGGCCACAGCTGACAATACCGCTTGGCCGGAATCTCCAGAACAGCGCCGCGCGCGTGTCCGCGCCGAAGCCACAGCGCGTCAGGACGATCCGACCTTCCGCCCCGTGGTCGCGCCCGATATCGATCCTTCCGCACGCAGCCGCCGGCCTGTTGATGCCAATGCGCGCCGATTCGAGCGGCCAAGCAACGGTACTGAAGTCGGAGCACCTCAGCAGGGCGCGGAAGTGCGTCGGCGCGTGGCCGAGCAGCGACAGGGCAGCGCCTCGACGCGGAAATATCTCAGTGAGCCGCCGTTGACCTATCGCCAGCCAGCGGCGACTGCTGCAGCGGATGACCTTGGAGAAGACGAGGCCATCAAGGAACGTCGCGCAAAAGCAGCCGCCCGAAAGGAAAGCGGAAGCGGAGGCGGGTTGAAGAGCCTGATCCCCTGGCTTTGATGCCCGATCGCTCTGACTTTGGAACGCTGACCGCAGGCGTTTAGGTTTAGTCGGTCCTTGGCTCAGAGCGTTTTACGCTGAAGAAGCTGCGCAAAAGTTCCGCTGAACGCGTCGCATCAATGCCGGAATACACATCTGGCGCGTGATGACAGGTCGGTTGGGCAAAAAAGCGCCCGCCATGTTCCACCCCGCCGCCTTTTGGATCGTCGGGGCCATAGTAAAGGCGCCGAATCCGGGCAAAGGAAATGGCGCCGGCGCACATGGCGCAGGGCTCGAGCGTGACATAGAGATCGAAATCGCTCAGGCGTTCCTGGTTGAAAGCTTCGCAGGCTTTCCGGATTGCAACGATTTCGGCATGGGCAGTGGGATCGTTCCGCAGGCGAGTTTCGTTGCCAGCCTGGGAAACAATCGCATTGTTGTAAACCACGACTGCGCCCACGGGGACTTCGCCGCGTTCACCCGCGCGTTTCGCCTCTTCAAAGGCGATTGCCATAAAATTCGGCTGCTTCATGCTGCCAACTGCACGATTAAACCTCGCAACGCTTCCAAGAAGCGCGTATCTAGCGGCGAAAGACGCGCATATCTAGCCGCCGAACACGACGAAAGCCACATGGACGACGACCGCAAAAAACCCTTTCGCTCCGGACCGAGACGTTCGGATGCCCGCCCATCCGGCGAACGCAAACCCTTCGGCGATCGTAAGCCGTTTGGCGACAAGAAACCATTCGGCGACAAGAAATTCGCAGATCGGAAGCCGCGCGAAACCGAGGCGCCGCGCCGCCGCGAACCGCGTGTGGAAGACCCGACCTCCGGTGAACGCATCGCCAAGCGCCTGGCGCGCGCAGGTATTTCCTCGCGCCGCGACGCCGAAGCGCTGATTGCCGATGGCCGTATCAAGGTGAACGGCGTCGTGCTCGACAGCCCGGCTCGTAACGTGACCGCCAATGACCGCATTGAGCTCGACAACAAGCCGATTCCCGAAATCGAGCGCACCCGGCTGTTCCTGTTTCATAAGCCTGGCGGTGTCGTCACCACCAACAAGGATCCGGAAGGCCGCAAAACAGTTTTTGACGTGCTGCCGGATGATCTGCCGCGTTTGCTCACGGTTGGTCGGTTGGACATCAACACCGAAGGCCTGCTGCTTTTGACCAATGATGGTGGCTTGTCGCGCATTCTCGAATTGCCCGCCACTGGCTGGCTGCGGCGTTATCGCGTGCGTGTTCATGGCGCGGTGGATGAGGCCAAGCTTGCAGAACTGAAGAACGGCATCGCCGTCGATGGCGTGTTTTATGGCTCGATTGAAGCCTCGCTGGACCGTGAACAAGGCAGCAATGCCTGGCTGACGATCGGTTTGCGAGAAGGCAAGAACCGCGAAGTCAAGAATGTGCTGGGCGCACTTGGTCTCGACGTGACGCGCCTGATCCGCATTTCCTACGGGCCATTCCAGCTGGGCGATCTGGCAGAAGGAGCCGTGCAGGAACTAAAGGGCAGATATCTGCGCGACCAGCTGGGCGATCGTTTGATCGCTGAATCGGGCGCGGTGTTCGATTTGCCGGCGCGCGAGGCGCCGAAGCAGGAGAACCGTACCGACGAGAGCGATCGTCGTGAGGGCACGCCGAACCGCCGCCGCGAACGCGAAGATCACCGGTCAGAAATGCTGGATCGGTTGCAAACCCGTCCGCGCGGCGATTTCGGTGATCGTCCGGCGCGTTCCAATGATCGCTTCGAACGCGGGCCTCGCCGCGATGATGATCGGCGCGCGACCAGAGATCGCGACGCCAAGGGCCGTGATGACAACAAGCGGGAGCCGGAAACTCCCCGCCGCAATGCGAATGTCTGGATGGCGCCCGGCGCTCGGCCGCGCAGCCAGAAAAAAGTTGAGGCGGAAGCTGCTGAACGCGCTGCACGCGAGGAAGCCCGCGGGTCGCGCTCACGGCCGTTTTCAGACCGCCCGCGCCGCGACGATGATCGCAGGGAAGGGCGTGGCTTCACACCGCGCGGAGATCGTCCGTTCACGCCGCGTGAAGATCGCGAAGGCGGCGACAAGCCGTTCCGGTCGCGGTCCGGCGACGGACGCCCCTTCGTAAAACGTGAGCGGCCTGAAGGCCGATCGGACGGCCCTCGTCGTGAAAGGCCGGCAGGCGACAAGCCTTTCGGACAAAAGCGCGATGGCGACAAGCGACCTTTTTCCAAGGATCGTCCGTTTTCCGGCGACCGGCCGCAAGAACGCTCGTTCAAGCCGAAGGGCGAGGGACGCTCACGCGAAGACGGTGAAAACCGCGATCGCGGGTCGCGTGATGATCGGCCAAAGCGCAATGGGCCGGCGAATGGCCCGAGGAGCGGACCACGTGCGGATCGTCGGCGGTGATTTTCGCGGGCGTTCGCTCGCGACACCGCGCACGCAGTCGATCCGGCCTACAACAGACCGGACGCGCGAAGCACTGTTCAACGTTCTGATGCATGCCTATCCGAATGCGCTGAAGGGGCAGCGGGTGCTGGATCTTTTCGCGGGAACGGGCGCACTTGGCCTTGAAGCCTTGTCACGCGGTGCATCAAGCGCTGTCTTCATTGAAGATGGCGCGGAAGGCCGCGGCTTGATTCGCGAGAATGTGGAGGCTTTCGGTTTGCAGGGCCGCACAAAGATTTTCCGACGGAATGCCACGCAGTTGGGCCCGATTGGAACGCTACAACCTTTCGGGCTCGTTTTCGCCGACCCACCTTACAACAAGCAGTTGGGCGAAAAAGCATTGGAATCGGCGCTTTCAGGTGGTTGGCTTGAGGCGGATGCGTTGTGCTTGGTGGAAGAAAGTGCGGAAGCGGAGTTCACACCACCTCCCGGTTTCGTGAGTGAAGATCAGCGCAACTATGGAGAAACTGTAATCCGTTTCCTGCGCCGCGCCTGACTTTAGCCGCTTTCGCCTGACGTTTAACGAGAAGATCCCATATATTGGAGATCTGAATGTCTTCGCAAAAAACGAGGAGCGGCATGGCGTTGCGCAAACTGGCATCGAACTGGATCGGAGCGCTGGCGCTCGGCCTGACCATGGCAAGCCCGGTCACCTATGCGGTGGCACAGGATAAGCCTGCCAGTGTCGAGAATCAGATACAGACATTCACGCTGGATAATGGCTTGCAGGTTGTGGTGATCCCTGATCGCCGCGCGCCAGTCGTCACCCATATGCTGTGGTACAAAATCGGCAGCGCCGATGAAGCGCCGGGCAAATCCGGTATTGCGCATTTCTTCGAGCATTTGATGTTCAAAGGAACATCCAACCATCCTGCTGGCGAGTTTTCTGCGGCTGTCGCAGCTATCGGTGGGTCGGAGAATGCCTTCACCTCGTATGATTACACGGCCTTTTTCCAGCAGGTCTCACCCGACGCGCTGGAAACCATGATGCAGTTCGAGGCTGATCGCATGCGCAATCTCGTTTTGACAGACGACGTCATCGGGCCGGAGCGCGACGTCATTCTTGAAGAGCGCAACATGCGGGTTGAGAACGATCCGGCTGCGCTGTTGCAGGAAGAACAATGGGCGACGCTTTATCAGAACCATCCCTACCGGATCCCGGTGATCGGGTGGAAACATGAAATCGCTCAGCTCAATCGCGCCGATGCGATCGATTTCTATAACAGTTTTTATGCACCCAATAATGCGGTCCTGATCGTTGCGGGCGATGTTGATCTGCAAACGGTGCGCGCGCTTGCAGAAAAAACCTACGGCAAGATCGAGCGGGGTCCTGATTTGCCGCCGCGGGTCCGCCCAAGCGAGCCGGAACAGAACGCATCGCGCACCGTAACCCTGTCGGATCAAAGGGTGACCATTCCCAGTTATCAGAAATCCTGGGTCGTGCCGTCCTACGGCAATGCCGAAGATAGTCAGGCCGAAGCGTTGGACCTTTTGTCTGAAGTTCTCGGCGGTGGCGCGCGCAGCCGCCTTTATCAGGAACTGGTGGTCAAGCAGAAGCTCGCGACCTCGATCGGCGCTTTTTATCAGGGCACGGCCTTGGACTCGACCAGTTTCGGCGTTTACGGCACTCCGGAAGGCAAAACAAAGCTGGATGTTCTCGAGCGTGCAGTTGATGCCCAGATCGAGCGCCTGGCGCGTGACGGGATTGGCGAACAGGAACTTGATCGGGCCAAGAACCGCTTCGTGCGCGGCATGATCTTTGCGCGCGACAATCAATCGGGCATGGCGCGTATCTACGGGTCCGCTTTAACGACCGGCAGCGATATTGAAGACGTCAATGAATGGCCGGATCGCGTTCGTGCCGTAACGGCTGAACAGATCCAGCGCGCTGCCCAGCAATATATCGACAGGAAACCAGGCGTGAGCAGCTATCTTCTGCCGGCAGGGGAGGAAAAGTCTTGAGCCGTATTCATGTTGTCGCAAACTCCGTTGATCTGGCATCGACCATGAATCGGTTGAAGATAGCTCTCATTACTACGCTGTTGGCGTTTACCTTCGTTGCTCTCCAGCCATTCATGGCGCGTGCCGATGTGTCCATTCAGGAAGTCAAAAGCCAGTCAGGCATCACCGCCTGGCTCGTGGAAGATTA
>JAFAGL010000245.1 GCA_023422735.1 Pseudomonadota bacterium | reverse complement strand
CATGTAAATGGCCATTGCGTCATCGACGCCGGGATCCGTGTCGATCAGAAGCTTTGTCATCATTTCAGCCAGTTCTCCGTGCGGGTGCTTTCATTTCACGGAACATCCGCAAAGGCCAGCCTGCATGGCTGGCTGATCTGGCAATTAAGGCCGCCTTGCGCCTGAAAGTCAGGCTGCTCAGAATCCGACGCGCAACGCGCCACCGACAGAATGCGTTTTCGCGTTGGACGCGAAGTCGCCCCGGTAGAACAAGGCGGCATCCAGTTTCTCGTTGAAGCTGAAGTCGACACGCGCTTCGACCTTGCCGGAGTTCTTCCCGCTTTCGTTGCTGTAAACGGTGAAAGGAACACCGCCGGCAAAGGCATGCGTGCTTGAAGCCGTGGAGCCGGACAAACGCCTTCCATAGCTGGCGTAAAGGCTGGGTGTGATCCTGACGCCATTTCCGGCCGACCATGCCCGCGCCAACCGCAAGCCGACTTCTGCATCCGTTTGATCGGCAGAATGACGGTTGGCACTCAGATTAACAGCGCCGCCGCCAGTTTCCGCAAATCCTTCGCGTTGCGTACGGGTCCATGACAAACCGATGAACGGCTCGATCCGAAAATCGTTGATTGAAAGATCATAGCCGAGTTCGGCAAAGGCGCCGCCCGACCAGGCCGAATAATCGCTTTGCGTGCGGGCGGAAAAAAGACCTGCCTGGATATTGCGCTCCAGATCGACGGAATGGCGGGCGAGATCGCCTCCGCCCGACAAGCGCCAACGGCCGCGCTGCCAGTCTCCGTAAACCGACAGGCCGATCGTTTCGATATCACCGAAGCTTCGGCGCGCTTCATTGGTGAAATCCGTTTGCGCATAAGAGGCGGCGAGGCCGACCCGCAGATTGCGTGAAAGCTCGGCATCAAAGCCGCCGGTACCCCAACCGCCGCTCAAACGCGCGCCCGCAGCGTTGTTGTCGTCGGTAAGATCATCCTGCAGATAGCCGCCTTGCCCCCACAAGCCGGTGTCGCGCCGAAGCGCCAGATGGTTGAGCACGGTGCGGCGGCTGGTTTGTTGCAGTGACTGCAAGCTGGCGAACACCTGCGCATGGGCTTCGCCCGATGCGAGATCGAAACCGGCAAGCGCCTGTTCCCGGTTCAAAGGCAGGATCGCATCGTAAAGATCATTGTCTGCGCCAAGCGACTCGATGCCTGCTGCTGCCGCTCGCTGGTTGCGGGTATCGCCAATGGAGGCGAATGTGACATCATTGCGCTCAAGCCGCAGGGTCAGCGTCGAGCCACCATAGATCACGCTGGGATCGAGAAAAGCGAAATCGCCGGTAACCGTATCGAAGGAGCCGGAGATCGTGCCGCCTGAAACGAGAAACTCGTAATTGCCAGCCGCACCTATGCCCTGCGAAACCAGATCAAGTGCTCCGTTCACGAAAACATCGCCACCGACATTGACCAGACCGGCGCGCGCGCCATCCAGTTCAAGAAGGAAAGTGGCGGTCGGATCGAGTGTCAGATCCTGAAGCACGGTCAGCGCGCCGCGTGTTTGGGCGAGCAACCGGCCAGCGACCGATGCGGAACCAATGGTGCCTGTTCCCGACAAGGTGGCGAGCTCACCAACGGTCACGGCAGATCCCGCGATGCTGCCATCGACGCTTAACCCTCCAGCAGCGACCAGCGTGTCGCCGGTATAGTCGTTGATGCCGGACAGTGTCAGCGTGCCGGTGCCGAGCTTTGTCAAACCGCCGGTGCCGCCGATCGCGCCGGAAAAGCTGGTCGACTGGTTGTTTCCGCCCGAAGTGAGACGCGCATCGACAAGATCGACCGTGCCGCCACCGGCGAGCGAGCCGATCTCCTGGTCGAAATCTCCGAGCGCAAGGGTTCCTCCAGTTGCGACGGTGAATGCCGATGCGGCGGAAAACGCGTTGTCGCGACCAGCCTCCAGAGTGCCGGATTGCACCCGGGTTTCGCCGCTGTAATCGCTTGTGCCGGACAGGTTGAGGATGCCCGAGCCGCGCTTGACCAGACCGCCGCCCGCGCCGTTGTCGGTGATGGTGCCGTCGAAATTCACAAGCGGCGTTGCATCGCCCACACTCAGCGTCGCTGCGCCAAGCTGAGCCGTTCCAGCACCTGACAGGCTTCCAAGGCCAACCAATCCGTCGGATGCGCTGATGTCCAGCAGCGCCCCTTTATCCAGTTGCAGGCTCGCGGTGCCGCCCTCGGCTTCGTCGGCGAAGATAATCGTGGAGCCCGGCGACATGCCGATTGTGCTTGAACCGGCGGTCGAGTTTTCGACGAAGGCGATGTCGGCAGCGCCCGAGATCGTCGATTGTGCGGCAGTGCTCGAACCCTCGAAGCGCAAGCTTCCGCCCTGGTTTCCGATCAGTTCGGCGCTGCCTGCCGAGCTGTTTTCGCTGAATGCGACTGCGCCGCTGTTCGAGATGAAGCCGCTTCCAGCCGTTGAGCGACCAGCAAAACTCACTGTTCCAGTGTCATTGTTGGTCAGCGCCGCATCGCCAAGCGTGCTGTTGCCTTCAAAGCCGACTGTTCCGGAATTGGCGATAAAGGCGGTGGTCCCAGCGCTGGAATTGTCGAGAAAGCGAACCGAGCCGGTTTCATTGTTGGTGATCTGGCCGCCTGCCAGGGAACTGCTGCCTTCGAATGTCGTGGTTCCGCTATTGGCGATGCGTGCAATGCCGCCATCCGACTGATCGCCAAAGCGCAGGCTGCCGGCTTCGTTGATCGTGAGCTGGGCGTTGTCGGCGCTGGACTGGCCGGAGAAGGCAACATTTCCATTGGCGGTGATAAAGGCACTGCCTGCGCTGGCTGCGCCTTCGAACTGAAGCGAACCGCCCGCATTGGTCGTGATACGCGCATCGGCGGCGGTTGAACGATCTGCGAAACGGATAATGCCCGTATCGTTGGCAGTCAGGGATGCGGATGCAGCGGTACTGTCATCCTCGAAGCGCGTTTGGCCACCATTGTTGATGATGCTGGCAGACGACGCTGTTGCGCTGTCTTGAAAGATGACGGCGTCTTCGCCGCTAGTTTCGAGCGAAGCACTGCCAGCCGACGAGGTGCCGTCGTAAATCGTATCGCCAGCGGCTGTGGTCGATATATCCGATGCGAACATCGCGAAAGGTGATGTGCCTTGCGATGAAGGTGTCGCTGAACCGGCCTGCGCAACGCCGGTCTTTTCCGCAAGCGCCGTATCATCCGCGCGCATCGAAAAGGGTTCAGCACGGCTGGGCGACATGTTGCAGCCAAGAAAAAGCCCGATGGCGCTGCATCCCAGCAGGAGCCCACGCGAGCCTCTTACTGTGATCCCGTCCGATATCTGACCCTTGTTCGACCGCTGCGATCGGCTCACCTGAGCATTCCGGTATTAAAGTTGCGCTATATACGTTCATCAACTGCTTCGCGCGCTCTGTCACCTATAGATTTGAAAAAGATCTTCCTGTGCGAAGCTTTTATCCAGCCTCGTGCCTGCTTGAGCTCAGCTCGATCTATTTGCGCTTGTGGGTGGGCGCATGAAAATCCGCAGGCTTGTTGCGGATCCATTTCAGAAAGCTGCGCAAACGCGGATCATCGCCAAGTTTCAGGCCATCCGTTGCCAGTTGCGCAAGTTCGGCGTTTGAAATCGCCGCATGGATCGCCCGATGGCAAATGGGATGCACAGGTTCGGTGTGGCGTCCGCCCCGGCTTTTGGGCATTGGATGGTGCCATTCGACGCGCGCGCCCAAAGGTCGCCTGCAAAGCCAGCAGGTTGGCGCGGTGTCGGAGATGTTTCTGGTGGCCATGCCGAACAGATGGCAGCGCGCCCTGCGCAATCAAGCCGCGGATCGAGCATTACCCCATTCGCGGCTTGATTGGTTCTCAAAGCGGATTTGGACGTCAGCCTTGGTTGGTGTTCTTCCAGGCAGGTTCCAGCGAGGTCAGGAAGCGCAGGAAGATCGGATCGAAGCGATCGGGGGAATCCCAGAA
>JAFAGL010000223.1 GCA_023422735.1 Pseudomonadota bacterium | reverse complement strand
GCCCACAACCGTCAACAACGTCGAGTCGATTGCGGTTGCGCCGACCATTTTGCGTCGGGGTGCCGGCTGGTTTTCTTCGATCGGTCGCCCGAACAATGTGGGCACAAAGCTGTTCATGCTGGTTGGTCACGTCAACACGCCCTGCACGGTCGAAGAGGAAATGGGCATTTCCTTCCGCGAACTGGTGGAAAAGCATGGTGGCGGCATTCGCGGTGGCTGGGATAATCTTTTGGCAGTCATTCCCGGCGGGGCATCCTGTCCGGTTGTGAAGGCAGAAGACATCATTGATTGTCCGATGGATTTCGACGGTCTGCGTGAGCGCAAGTCGTCCTTCGGTACGGCGGCTGTGATCATTATGGACAAGTCGACCGACATCGTGAAAGCGATCGCGCGGTTGTCCTATTTCTTCAAGCATGAGAGCTGTGGTCAGTGCACGCCATGTCGCGAAGGCACAGGCTGGATGTGGCGCGTCATGGAGCGTCTGGTGCGCGGCGAAGCGCAGAAGCGCGAGATAGACATGCTGCTCGACGTCACCAAGCAGGTGGAGGGTCATACGATCTGCGCCCTGGGCGATGCGGCCGCGTGGCCAATTCAGGGTCTGATCCGCAATTTCCGTCCCGAGATCGAGCGCCGCATTGAAGAGTTCTCCTACAATGCGCATCGCGTTGAACCGGTCATGGTGGCGTCGGAATAAGGGCCAACAGGCCGAACGAACGGGCTGCCGGGTATCGGCGGCACTAAATTAGGTGAAGTGGATCGGCGAACTTCCAGTTCGTTCGGTCTCAAGGAACTGGCAGATCATGGCGAAGCTCAAGGTCGACGGGAAAGAAATAGAGGTACCCGACCACTACACGCTGCTTCAGGCGGCGGAGGAGGCAGGGGCCGAGGTGCCGCGTTTTTGCTTCCACGAGCGGTTGTCGATTGCCGGCAATTGCCGCATGTGCCTCGTTGAAGTGAAAGGTGGCCCGCCGAAGCCTGCCGCATCCTGCGCCATGGGTGTCAAGGATCTGCGTCCGGGTCCGAATGGCGAAGCGCCGGAAATCTTCACCAACACGCCGATGGTCAAGAAGGCCCGCGAAGGCGTGATGGAGTTCCTGCTGATCAATCACCCGCTGGATTGCCCGATCTGCGATCAGGGTGGCGAGTGCGATCTGCAGGACCAGGCGATGGCGTTCGGCGTGGATGCATCGCGTTATGGCGAAAACAAGCGCGCCGTCGAAGACAAATATATCGGTCCGTTGGTCAAGACGATCATGACGCGTTGCATTCACTGCACACGCTGCGTCCGTTTCACGACCGAAGTTGCCGGCATTTCCGAGCTCGGCCTGATCGGTCGTGGCGAAGATGCCGAGATTACCACTTATCTTGAACAGGCAATGACGTCCGAGCTTCAGGGTAACGTCATTGATCTTTGTCCGGTTGGCGCGCTGA
Source organism: Pseudomonadota bacterium (assembly GCA_023422735.1). GTDB lineage: Bacteria > Pseudomonadota > Alphaproteobacteria > Rhizobiales > Rhizobiaceae > Tianweitania. Next base: position 7,407 of record JAFAGL010000223.1, on the reverse strand, counting down.
CCTCCAGGCCTTACGCCTTCCAGGCGCGGCCGTGGGAATTGTCGAAGACGGAAAGCATCGATGTCATGGATGCTGTCGGCTCGGCGATCCGCGTCGATACGCGCGGCCGGGAAGTCATGCGCATCATGCCACGCATCAATGATGAGGTGAACGAGGAGTGGATTTCCGACAAGACCCGCTTCATCTGGGATGGCTTGCGCACGCAACGGCTCGATCGCCCTTATATTCGCCAGAATGGTCGCCTTCAGGCCGCCAGCTGGTCGGATGCTTTTGGTGCAATCAAGGCGGCAATCGCCGGTAAGTCCGGTGAGCGCATCGGCGCGATTGCCGGCGACCTTGCCACCGTTGAGGAAATGTACGCCCTGAAGGCCTTGATGCAGGGCTTGGGCTCGACCAATATCGATTGCCGTCAGGACGGCGCAGCACTCGATCCTTCGTTTGGCCGTGCAAGCTACCTGTTCAACCCGACGATCGACGGCATTGAGCAGGCCGATGCTGTTCTGATTATCGGCGCCAATCCACGTTGGGAGGCTTCGGTCCTGAATGCGCGCATCCGCAAGACTTGGCGGCAGAAAGGCATGCCGATCGGTGTAATCGGTGACATGGGCGATCTGCGTTATGACTACCAGATGCTCGGTGCAGGCACGGATACGCTCACCCAGCTTGCCGATGGCAATATCGATTTCCTCGATGTGCTGAAGAAGGCTGAGCGTCCGATGATCATCGTGGGGCAGGGTGCGTTGGCACGTGCCGATGGGTCCGCTGTATTGTCAGCTGCCGCGAAACTTGCCGGTGCGGTTGGTGCCGTCAGCGAAGGCTGGAACGGCTTTGCGGTGCTTCACACCGCTGCATCCCGCGTGGGTGGTCTCGATATCGGCTTCGTACCGGGCGAAGGCGGCAAGTCTGTTGCCACCATGATGGGCGGGCTCGATATTTTGTTCCTGCTCGGTGCCGATGAGCTCGATATGGCTCAAATCAGTGCAGACACCTTCACCGTCTATATCGGCAGCCATGGCGATGCCGGTGCGCACCGCGCCGATGTGATCCTGCCGGGCGCAACCTATACGGAAAAATCTGGGCTGTTCGTGAACACGGAAGGGCGCGTTCAATTGGCTAACCGGGCTGGTTTTGCACCCGGCGAGGCCAAGGAAGACTGGGCGATCTTGCGTGCGCTGTCCGATGTACTCGGCAAGAAGCTACCTTTCGATAGTTTGTCGCAGTTGCGCAGCCAGCTGTTTGCGGAGTTCCCGCATCTGGCCGCGATCGACGAAATCGCCGTTTCGGATAGCGATGGCTTGATCCGCTTGGGCGAACTCGGCGGTGAGCTTGATCGTGCTGCCTTTGTTTCTCCGGTGAAGGATTTCTACCTCACCAACCCGATTGCTCGCGCTTCCGCCGTGATGGCCGAATGTTCTGCGCTCGCGCAGAATGGCTTCCGGCAGGCAGCGGAATAAGAGATGGCGATGGAAACCTCCTTTTTCTGGCTTTATGTCTGGCCACCGCTTTTGATCCTGATCCAGTCGCTGGTTCTGGTGGTCATTCTTCTCGTTGGCGTTGCTTATCTGCTTTATGCTGACCGCAAGATCTGGGCGGCAGTCCAGTTGCGTCGCGGTCCGAATGTGGTTGGCCCGTGGGGCACGCTTCAGGCCTTCGCAGATCTTTTGAAGTTCGTCTTCAAGGAACCGGTGATCCCATCGGGTGCCAATAAGGCGGTCTTTCTTCTGGCGCCTCTGGTGTCTGCGGTGCTGGCAATTGCAGCCTGGGCGGTTATCCCGGTCAATGAAGGCTGGGCGATTGCCTCGATCAATGTCGGCATTTTGTATATTTTCGCGATCACCTCGCTTGAAGTCTATGGCGTGATCATGGGCGGCTGGGCATCAAACTCGAAATATCCGTTTCTTGGTGCGCTGCGCTCGGCAGCGCAGATGGTCTCCTACGAGGTTTCCATCGGTTTCGTGATCGTCACCGTTCTTCTGACTGTGGGGTCGCTGAACCTTCAGGACATTGTTTTGTCTCAGAACACCGGCCTTGGAACCATGCTCGGCTTGCCGAATACCTTCCTGGATTGGAACTGGCTGGCGCTGTTCCCGAAGTTCATCATCTTCTTCATTTCGGCGCTGGCTGAAACTAACCGCCCGCCTTTCGACTTGGTGGAAGCTGAATCCGAACTCGTGGCCGGCCATATGATCGAATATTCGTCGACGCCGTTCCTCCTGTTCTTCCTTGGGGAATATGTCGCGATCGTTTTGATGTGCGCGCTCACCACCATCCTGTTCCTGGGTGGATGGCTGCCGCCATTCAATTTCGCGCCGTTCACCTGGGTTCCCGGCGTGATCTGGTTCGTGCTCAAGCTTTGCATGGTGTTCTTCATGTTCGCCATGGTGAAGGCCTTCGTGCCGCGCTACCGCTACGATCAGCTGATGCGCTTGGGCTGGAAAGTCTTCCTGCCGATCTCGCTGGCGATGGTGGTCATCACCGCCGCATTCCTCAAGATCACGGGGCTCGCTTGATGTCCTGGTCGATGATTGGCGCTTTGGTTGGTTTGGCGATCGCGGGAAGCTTCACGGCTTTCAGCTGGGTCTTGAGCCAACGCGTCGATCTTGACGATACCCGCAAGGCGCTTCGCGTAAGCGCCTTGATTCAGATCATTTTTCTTCCCGTCGCGGGCTGGTTTATCGCGCCCGCATTATTTGGAGACTGACAATGTCAGCCCTGGCCCAGGCCGCGAAGTCGCTGCTGCTGCTTGAATTCGTAAAGGCGTTCTTCCTTTCGATGCGGCAATTCTTTGCACCCAAGCACACGATCAATTATCCGCATGAAAAAGGGCCGATAAGTCCCCGATTTCGCGGTGAACATGCGCTGCGTCGCTATCCGAATGGCGAAGAACGCTGCATCGCCTGCAAACTTTGCGAAGCGATTTGCCCGGCTCAGGCGATCACCATTGAGGCTGGTCCGCGCCGCAATGACGGCACGCGCCGCACCGTGCGCTATGACATTGACATGGTGAAGTGCATCTATTGCGGTTTTTGCCAGGAAGCCTGCCCGGTCGATGCCATTGTCGAAGGGCCGAACTTCGAGTTCGCGACCGAAACGCGTGAAGAACTTTATTACGACAAGGACAAATTGTTGGCGAATGGTGATCGCTGGGAGCGTGAAATCGCACGCAATCTCCAGCTCGATGCGCCGTATCGCTGATTGAAGTATCGGAGCGCGGTCTTCCGCGATTCAAGGGATGATGAAGCCCGCGATAAGCCTTTCACTTTCGCGGAACGCAAACTAAGACAAGCCGGCAAACTCCCGAGGGGGAACTTGCCTGCGTGTTGCGTTGAAGGACGCGACAATGAGAACCGAGGATACCCATGCTGACCGGTATTGAGGCGGCCTTTTTCTATCTATTCGCTTTTGTGGCCGTGGCGTCCGCCTTTATGGTGATCGCGGCGAAGAACCCTGTGCATTCGGTTCTTTTCCTGATCCTCACCTTCTTCAACGCGGCCGGACTGTTCCTTCTGACGGGGGCTGAGTTCCTCGCGATGATCCTGCTCGTGGTTTATGTCGGCGCGGTGGCCGTCCTGTTCCTGTTTGTGGTGATGATGCTCGATGTTGATTTCGCGGCATTGAAGAGCGGCGCGCTGCAATATGCCCCGGTGGGTGCGCTGGTTGGCATCGTGCTTGCGGTCGAACTGATCGTGGTTGTCGGCGGCTATTCGTTCGCGCCGGAACTGGCGGGAACGGGTGCTGTACCGACACCGGATCTCTCCGTTCGCAGCAACACGGCAGCCTTGGGCGACGTGCTTTACACGACTTATGTTCATTATTTCCAGGTCGCCAGCCTCGTGCTTCTGGTGGCGATGATCGGTGCGATCGTTCTGACGCTGCGCCACAAGCCGAATGTCCGTCGCCAGTCAGTTGCTGTGCAGGTTGCGCGGACGCCGGAAACCGCGATCGAGATCAAGAAGGTCGAAACGGGGAAGGGTATCTGATCATGGACGTCGGCATTTCCCATTTCCTCACGGTTTCGGCGATCCTGTTCACGCTCGGCGTGTTCGGCATTTTCCTGAATCGCAAAAACATCATCGTCATCTTGATGTCGGTGGAGCTGATCCTGCTTGCGGTCAACCTGAACTTCGTCGCGTTTTCCAGTGTGCTGGGCGATCTGGTTGGACAGGTATTTGCCTTGTTCGTGCTGACGGTCGCTGCTGCTGAAGCGGCGATCGGGCTGGCAATTCTAGTGGTCTTCTATCGCAATCGCGGCTCCATCGCGGTTGAAGACGTCAATACGATGAAGGGCTGACGGCGACGCCATGTATCAGGCCATTGTTTTTCTTCCGCTTCTCGGTTTCCTGATTGCCGGCCTTTTTGGCCGGTCGATCGGTGCCAAGGCATCTGAATATGTCACGTCCGGTCTTCTGGTCGTGTCGGCAGTCCTGTCCTGGGTTGCCTTTGTCACAGTTGCGCTTGGGTCGACCGAAGCCTTCACCGTGCCTGTTCTGAAGTTCATTCAGGCCGGCGGCATTGATGTCTCGTGGGCGCTGCGCATCGACACGCTGACGGCTGTGATGCTGATCGTGGTGAACACCGTTTCGGCGCTGGTCCACATTTATTCGATCGGCTACATGCACCACGATCCGCATCGGCCGCGCTTTTTCGCGTATCTGTCGCTGTTTACCTTTGCGATGCTGATGCTGATCACCTCCGACAATCTCATCCAGATGTTCTTTGGCTGGGAAGGTGTGGGGCTCGCGTCCTATCTGTTGATTGGTTTCTGGTACAAGAAGCCGTCCGCAAGCGCTGCCGCCATGAAGGCCTTTATCGTCAACCGCGTGGGTGACTTCGGCTTCCTGCTCGGCATTTTCGGATTGTTCGTCCTTTTCGGCTCGGTGAATTTCGATGCCATCTTCGCCGGCGCTGCGAATTTCATTCCGGCCGATGGTGCCGAAGGCGCAGTTGTTCTGAATTTTCTGGGCTACGGTCTGATGCCGGAAGCAGCACTGACGGTTGTCTGCTTGTTGCTTTTCCTGGGCGCCATGGGCAAGTCGGCTCAGGTTCCCTTGCATACCTGGTTGCCGGACGCGATGGAAGGCCCGACGCCTGTGTCGGCGCTTATTCATGCAGCCACGATGGTGACCGCCGGCGTGTTCATGCTGGCGCGCATGTCGCCAGTCTTCGAACACAGCCATACGGCTTTGACCGTTGTGACCTTTATTGGCGCGACGACCGCGATCTTCGCGGCAACCGTTGGCTTGGTGCAAAACGACATCAAGCGCGTGATCGCTTATTCCACCTGTTCGCAGTTGGGTTACATGTTCGTGGCGCTGGGTACCGGCTTTTATTCCGCTGCCGTGTTCCACCTGTTCACGCACGCCTTCTTCAAGGCGCTGCTGTTCCTGGGTTCAGGTTCGGTGATCCATGCCGTGTCGGATGAGCAGGACATGCGCAACATGGGCGGCCTGCGCAAATTGATCCCGACCACTTACTGGATGATGGTGATCGGCACGATTGCGCTGACCGGCGTTGGCATCCCGACCACGATCCTGGGTACAGCTGGCTTCTTCTCTAAGGATGCGATCATCGAAGGGGCGTTCGCCTCGCATAATCCGATGGCCGGCTATGCCTTCATCATGCTGGTTGTGGCGGCTGTCTTCACGAGCTTCTATTCATGGCGCCTTATTTTCATGACGTTCCATGGCAAGGCGCGCGCGTCGGCAGATGTCATGCATCATGTTCATGAATCGCCGCCGGTCATGCTGGTGCCGCTTTATATCCTCGCGGTTGGCGCACTTCTCGCTGGTGTCGTGTTCCACGAATATTTCGTCGGTCATGACTACAATGAGTTCTGGAAAGGCGCATTGTTCACGCTTCCCACAAACGAGATCCTGGATCACTTCCATCACGTCCCGTTATGGGTGAAGATGTCGCCCTTCGTCGCGATGATCGTCGGCTTCCTGCTGGCCTACCAGTTCTACATTCGCTCGCCGGAAACGCCGAAGCGGCTCGCCGCGCAGCATCAGGGTCTCTATCAGTTCCTATTGAACAAGTGGTATTTCGACGAGTTGTACAACTTCCTGTTCGTGCGGCCTGCCATGCGCCTTGGCCACTTCCTGTGGAAGCGTGGCGATGGAACGGTGATCGACGGCATGGGGCCTGATGGCATTGCCGCTCGCGTGGTCGACGTGACGCGTGGCGTGGTTCGTCTGCAGACCGGCTACCTTTATCACTATGCTTTTGTAATGCTGATCGGTGTCGCTGCGCTGGTCACCTGGATGATGCTCGGGAACAGCTTCTGATGACTGACTGGCCCATTCTTTCGACAGTCACGTTCCTGCCGCTGGTCGGTGCGCTGCTGATCTTCCTGATCCGTGATGATGGCGGCGCTGCGCGTCGCAACATCCGCAATGTGGCGTTGCTGACGACGGTTTTCACCTTCGTGCTTTCGCTGCTGATCTGGATCGGCTTCGATAACAGCCAGTCCGGTTTCCAGATGGTTGAAAAGGCATCCTGGCTGGATTCAGGCATTTCCTATCATATGGGCGTCGACGGCATTTCGATGCTGTTCGTGATCCTGACGACTTTCCTGATGCCGATCTGCATTCTGGCGAGCTGGGTGTCGGTGGAAAAGCGCGTCAAGGAATACATGATCGCTTTCCTCGTTCTGGAAACGATCGTCATCGGCGTGTTCTGCGCACTCGATATCGTGCTGTTTTACGTCTTCTTTGAAGCCAGCCTCATCCCGATGTTCATCATTATCGGCGTGTGGGGCGGCAAGCGCCGCGTTTATGCGAGCTTCAAGTTCTTCTTGTATACGCTGCTCGGTTCCGTGCTGATGCTGCTCGCCATCATGGCCATGTTCTGGACTGCGGGTACGACCGACATTCCGACCTTGATGCAGTTCGAGTTCGGGTCGCGGATGCAGTTCTGGTTATGGTTGGCTTTCTTCGCTTCATTCGCGGTGAAGATGCCGATGTGGCCGGTTCATACCTGGTTGCCGGATGCCCACGTTGAAGCGCCGACCGCCGGTTCGGTTTTGCTGGCTGGCATTCTTTTGAAGATGGGCGGCTATGGTTTCCTGCGCTTCTCTCTGCCCATGTTCCCGGATGCTTCCGAGTATTTCGCGCCAATGGTCTTCACGCTTTCGGTGAACGCGATCATCTACACGTCGCTGGTCGCCTTGATGCAGGAGGACATGAAGAAGCTGATCGCTTATTCCTCCGTGGCCCATATGGGTTTCGTGACGATGGGCATCTTTGCGCTCAATCCGGAAGGCATTCAGGGCGCCATCTTCCAGATGCTGTCGCACGGCCTGGTGTCCGGTGCGCTGTTTCTATGCGTCGGCGTGGTTTATGATCGGCTGCATACGCGCGACATCGCAGCCTATGGCGGTCTGGTGAACAAGATGCCCAACTACGCGGT
>JAFAGL010000218.1 GCA_023422735.1 Pseudomonadota bacterium | reverse complement strand
TCCGGCGGCAACCAGCAGAAGATCGTCATCGGGCGCTGGCTTGCCGGCGATGCGGAAATCTTTCTCTTCGACGAACCGACCACGGGTGTCGATGTCGGCTCAAAGGTCGAGATCTACAAGCAGATGGTGGAACTGGCGCGCCGTGGCGCCGTCGTCATCTTCATCTCCTCGGATTTCGAGGAGATTGCCGGCATGAGCGACCGCGTTGCCGTCATGCACAAGGGACGCATCAACAAGCTATTCGAGCCCGGCGAAGCGACACCCGAAACGCTGCTCTACTGGGCATCCGGATCCGGCGATGAAGCGAAGCCGGATGCCGGCGCAACGGTGGCCGATGACGCGACCAGCCAGATGCCGTCCGCGGCAGCCGTCGCTTCCGCCGCCGAGATGGCCGCGCCGCCCAGTGTCTGGGCCCGCTGGGGTACGATCGGCGGGATGGTCGTCGTACTCGCGCTGATCGCGATCCTCGCCCCGCAGTTCCTCTCGCTGAACAACATCTTCGACGTGCTGAAGCAGGGCAGCGTTCTGGCCTTTATCGCACTCGGTCTGACAGTCGTTCTGATCGCCGGAGGGCTCGACATGTCGGCGGGCGCTGTCAGCCAGTTTACCACCAACCTTGCGGCGGGAACTATGATCGCCGGTCTGGGATCGGCCGCCGCCATTGGCCTCGGCGCGCTCGTCGGCCTGCTTGCGGGTGCAATTAATGCCGCGCTGGTGCTCGTTTTCGGGATGCCCGCTTTTGTCGCCACGCTCGGGGCAATGTTCGTCGCGATGGGGGCGACATTGCTTTATAATGGCGGCCAGGCGCTGACACTTTCCAATCAACCCGGTTTCTTCTTCATCGGACAGGGCTATGTCGGCCCGGTGCCCTTCGTCTTGATCCTGTTGCTTGTGGCAACCGCAATGCTTCACTTCGTGCTGAAGCACACAAGGCTAGGCCTGCGCATGTATGCCGTCGGCCAGAACCTGATGGCCGCCGAGTTGCGAGGTATCGGCCGCAACCGCTACGCGACGGCGTCGTTTATGATCGGCGGATTGGTGCTTGGTCTGGCCGGCGTCATCTTGGCTTCCTACGCCTATGGTGCGTCGGCCCTGGCGACCGGCATCGACTTCCTCATCAGCGCGCTGGCCGCCGCCTTCCTCGGCAGCACCTTCAACCGCGCCGGCGAGCTGAATGTCATCGGCACCGTGATCGCAGCGCTCTTCCTGGCCTCATTGTCGAACGGCTTGATCCTCATCGGCATTTCGAGCCAGGCGCTGCCCGGCATTCAGGGGCTCGTCCTCATCCTTTCCATCGCACTCGGCGTGATCCACAAGCGTGGCATCGGCCAGGTTCTGATCTTTTAAGGAGCGCTGCGATGTCATTGTCCTCCACATCAAAGTCCCAGCCCTCATCTGCGACAGCGTTCGGCCTGCTGCGTGACTACGGCGCGATCCTTGGCATGATCGCGGTGCTCGGTATCTTCTGGTATTTGAAGCCAGCGTTTCTGACGACAGGCAATATCGAGAATGTCCTTCGTCAGAGCGCCATCGTCATGATCATGGCGCTGGGACTGACCATCGTCATGAAAATGCGCGGCGTCGACCTGTCGATTGCTCAGACTGCGGACGCGGCAGGCCTGATCGCCGCGATGCTCATCATTGCCGGATATCCCATCTGGATGGCGTTCGCGATCCCACTCCTTTTTGGCCTGGTGGTTGGCCTCGTCAACGCTGCGCTGATGGCTTATATCGGCGTTCCCGCCATCATCGGCACGCTCGGCATGATGTTCGTCATCCGCTCCGGCGAGCTGATGGCCACCAACGGCGCCGAACCCCAGATCCTGTTCACGCTGCCGCGCGGTGTTACGCGCAACTTCCTGTGGCTTGGACAGCGCGACTTTGGACCGATCGCTGCGCTGATCGTGCTAGCGTTAGCTGTCTTCCTGCTTGTGTTCGTTATTATGCGCTACACGCGCTTTGCTCGCTATGCAAAGGCAGTCGGGAGCAATGTGCGCGCGGCCTTCCTTGCGGGCATCGACATCCGCATGACCTTCGGCTTGGGATTCGTAATCGCCGGAGTGCTGGCAGCGCTTGCGGGCGTCGCGCTCGTTTCGCGCACCGGTATTGCCATGCCACGCGGTGCCGAACCGTTTTTGCTTGATGCTTTCGCCGCCGCTTATCTCGGCACACTTGCCTCGCGCCAGGGCGAGATGAGCATTGCGGGCACACTTATGGGTGCGCTGTTTATCGGCTTCCTCAGTAACGGCCTGACAATGCTGGGTCTTGGCGCCCCCTATCGCTACGCGCTGAACGGCGGTTTCATTCTGCTCGCCATGGCCATCGGTGCGCTCAAACGAAAGACCTGACGGAGGATATCACCATGACGCTCATCATCGACGCGCATAATCATCTCGGCACACGGCACGGCGCGAGCCAAACCGGCGCCGACCTCGTCGCAAAGATCGACGCTGTGGGTGTCGACAAGGCGGTGATGTTTCCCTTTGTCGAGGGCAACTTCACCAATGACCCAATCAAGGAAGCCTACGACCAGTTCCCCGATCGGCTGATCCCATATTGCGCGGTAAATCCCTGGCAGCCGGACGCCGCTGAAGAAGTCCGGCGCTGCGTGCGTGACTGGAGCTTCAAGGGTCTGAAGCTTCACCCAACCATCAACGGTTACCACCTTTCGGATGCCGGATTGGTCGACCCGCTCTTCAAGATCGCCGACGAATACGGCATCCCCGTTATCGTGCATGGTGCCAGCGACCTGCTCAACAGCCCGCCAGAATTCCGCATCATGGCCAAGCGCTTTCCCAATGTGGTGCTTCTTATGGCGCATATGGGCTTCTTCTGGTCGGTCGAGCAGGCCATCGAATATGCGCAGGAATGCCCGAACCTTTACCTCGAGACATCTCGCGCACCGATCTTTGAAATCCAGACGGCAGTGAAGGCGCTCGGACCTGAAAAGGTCATCTGGGGCACAGATTCTCCCTTCGTCGACTATGAGTGGGAATTCAAGAAAATGGAACGTGCGACCGATGATACGGAAGGCTACCGCGCCATCGTCGGTGGCAATATCGCCAAGATCCTGAACATTTCCGGCTGACAAAGGCGCACATGCGTATGGCAAGTTTGGAACGAGGCGAAGCAGACAGGCGGCTCGATCAGGCGGCACGCGCTGCCTGGCTCTATTATGTGAAAAGCAAGCGCCAAGACGAAATTGCGCAGGAGCTCGGCATTTCGCGCCAGATCGTCCAGCGCCTAATCGCCCTGGCACTCAGTGAAAACCTGATCAGCTTTCAGGTCCGCCATCCGCTATCGGAGTGCATCGCGCTGGCAGATCGGCTCAAGGAGAAGTTTGGACTGCAGTTTTGCGAAGTTGCTTTGAGCGAGGCGGGAAACACTGAGGATATTCCAGCCGTGGCAACCGTAGCTGCGCACTACCTCGATAACGTGCTGATGCAAAAGTCACCAGTTACGATCGCAGTCGGCAACGGCACCGCCATGCGTGAAACCGTGATGCGCGTGAGTCCGAACGAGCGACCACAGCATCGTTGTGTTTCACTCATGGGCAACCTGACGCCGAATGGACGTGCCGGCCGCCACGATGTCGTGACGAAGCTCGCAGAGCGAATCAACGCACAAAGCTACCCCTTGCCCATGCCGCTGATTGCCGCGTCTCCTTCCGAGAGAGAGATTCTGCAGGCTCAACTGGGCTACAAAACCCTGCGCGCCCTTGTAGACGAGGCTAACCTTTTGGTCATGGGCAGCGGCAATGTGGGATGGCAGGCTGGTATCCACGCTGACGGTTTTATTACCGACACGGAGCTCGCAGAAGCTATGGATGCGGGCGCGGTCGGCGAGGTGCTTGGCGGAGTTATCGACAAGTCCGGACGATTTGTGGAAGTCAGTTTCTTCAAACGTTTGACATCGTTGTTCTGCATTCCAAACAGCAGACAGACGACGCTGTTGGTCAGCTCCGGCGTAATCCGGGTGGCCGCAATTCACGCAGCGCTGACGGGCAAGATAGCAAATGCCCTGATCACTGATGAGAACACGGCAAAATCGGTACTGGCAACGTAATCATCTAAGAATTCACCTGGCGTAGCGCGGCATTTTTCGAAGCTGCTAAAGTGCCGGCTCGCGCATTCTTCCGTATCAATGCTAGAAGCGAGTATGACAACACGCAATACGCTGGTCGGGCGCTGCGAGGCCCGTCAGGAGATCAAGAAAAGCCGCTTCATGGCTATCGCAGCTCCAATTACGGACGAGGACGCGGCAAAGGCATTCGTCGCGGACGTTTCCGATCCCGCAGCAAATCATAATTGCTGGGCCTGGCGGCTTGGCCAGACCTATCGCTTCAGCGATGACGGCGAACCAAGTGGCACTGCGGGCAAACCCATCTTGCAGGCCATCGACGGTCAGTCGCTGGACGGGGTTGTTGTCGTGGTGACCCGGTGGTTCGGAGGCATCCTGCTTGGGAGCGGTGGCCTGATGCGCGCTTATGGCGGGACGGCGGCGATCTGTTTACGCGAAGCCGAACAGATTGTGTTGGTTGAAACGGTGTCTGCTTCAGTGCATTGCACTTTCGGAGATCTCGCCCTGCTTCAGGCGCGTCTCGATACCCTCCCCTTTGTCGATCTCCTTGCGCAGCATTTTACGGCTGATGGCGCGGTACTCGCGGTCGCCGTGCACACGCACGCCTTTGAGGAAGCGGGCCGTTTGATTGCCGACATGACCAGCGGTCGTTCGCAACTCAAGCAGCCAGATCGCCAATAGGCGGGACTGGTTGTTCACAGCCCGCCACGTAAGAAATCACGGCAGGCACAATTCAGGCTGGCGTCAGCAGGCGCGTATAAAGTTCGCTCACCGATTTGATGATATCCTCCGAGCGGTAGCCCTGAAAGATGCGTCCACGTGCGGACTGGCCCATGCGCGCAACTGCTCCGCGATCGGAAGCCATCTTGATCATGGCGTAGGCCAGCGCTTTTGCATCGTTTGGCGAAACTACAAGACCATCCACTCCGTGGCGCACGAAATGTCGGCACCCTGGCACATCCGTTGTGATCATAGCGCGCCCACAGGCTGCGGCTTCCAGCAATGTACGGGGTAGGCCCTCGCCACCCCGCGACGGAAGGCAGGCGACGTGATGCGCGCTCCACACCTTTCGCACATCTCTCACGAAACCCTGCCATTCAATGCCGTCCCGCTGAGCCCATTCTTCCAGCATTCCGCGGGAAATCGCGCGCGGATTTGCCGGATCAGGTTCGCCAAAAAGGGTCAGCTTGACATCATGACCGGCCCGGCGCGCGATTCCCGTTGCTTCGACTGCTAAATCAACGCCTTTCGACCAAAGCATGCGGGCAACCAGCGCTACTTCAAGGCGATTGCCTGTTAGCAAGGGCTCCGGGAAATAATGTTCAGGGTCGACCCCAGCTCCACCGATGATCGTGACATTTGCAGCATCCGCCCGCAGACCAAATTGGGCCGGATCGTCATCGTTTTCGAAAAGGTAATGCGTCTTTGGACCTTGGAATGCCTTGATCGGCATCTGAAGCACGGCATTCGCAAACTTGCCTGCTAAATCCTTGCGAGCGCCCAGAAATCCGCCGCCTGTGACAGCAAATACGCGCCGATCGATACCCGCAAACGCCGCTGCCGGCGCTCCAATCAGAATCGACCGCAGCGCGATACAATGGACTGCATCAATTTTTTCCGAGCGTAAAAGACGTGCAAGCCGATAGATCGATTGTGTGAGCTTGCCAGGATTAAGCGAACTTCTATCCGCTTCAAAGGGGATCACACGCGCGCCTGCTGCCTCGATTACAGCACGATGGTTTCGAACCCGCGTAATCACGACCGGCTCCGCCCCGACCTGACGAACGGCTTCGATCATGGGAAGGAAATGCGAAGCGAAAAACCAGTCTTCCGTGCTGATGAAGGCAATTTTTGACCGGGACGTTGGCACTAGTAACATCGGCTTCAGAAGTTACCTTTGTTTTCACACTCAGATCGCCCCAAACGGATTTTGGCCGCGCAACCTCTGAATTCGTATCTAATAACGGTTAAAAAGGCACTGTACATAATAGGGAAATGCAAAGCGAACCGGGCGAAATTTGGGTCGACGGCACCGATTCATGGACGCTACAGATTGCAAGGCAGCTCAGCAGTCGATTGCGGACATAAAAAAAGGCCGGGTGCGTTCCCGGCCTTCCAAATGCATCTCAATGATCGCTGCCAGTACATCCGTGGTCAGCGGTCAGAAACGCAAATCTTAAAGCGCCTGCAGATTCTCTGCTGCGTTCTTGCCACTGCGCTTGTCACGCACGATGTCGAAGCTCACCTTCTGACCTTCAACGAGCGTCTGCATGCCGGAGCGTTCAACGGCCGAAATGTGGACAAACACGTCCGTGCCGCCCTGCTCCTGCTCGATGAAACCAAAACCCTTGGTGGAGTTGAAAAACTTTACTGTACCAGTGCTCACGATGACTTCCTTCAAACAGTCATTAACGAGTGCGCCACCGCAACGAATTTGCGGAAGCAAATTTCAGATCGATTTGAAAGGAGAAGATCGCGAAAACGCAAAGCGCCAGAAACCATGATCAACAAGCAAGATCGATAACAGCTATTTAGTGGCGATCTGCGACAATTTCAAGGCAGCCAGAAATTATTGCTCGAGACGGGCCACCTGAGAACAAGACAGATTAAATGCAACCACATGGCTCACGCAGGTGCTGCCGTTCAAGAACGCATGATAGAATCGAAAATCCGGAAAGCAATGGTGGGCGATGAGAGACTCGAACTCCCGACAACCTCGGTGTAAACGAGGCGCTCTACCAACTGAGCTAATCGCCCGCCTGGCTGGACTATAAATAGTCCGAAGGCATGATCACAATAAAAATCCAAGGCTCAGATCAACTACCGAACCTATCCGGACCTTGGTCAAGTCCTTGACGAGAATGGCGCGAGTGACGGGGCTCGAACCCGCGACCTCCGGCGTGACAGGCCGGCACTCTAACCAACTGAGCTACACCCGCGCATCTCGTGTCGCCGCCAATTGGCTGCGACGTGGCGCTCATCTACGAAGTTCATCGGGGGGTGTCAAGCGACCTGAACCACTGTTTTTCTTGCTTCCGGGCGAGTTATCCAATGTTCGTTCTCAAACCGCAGTCTCAGCATGCAAAAAATGCTTATTTTGGCGCTGGACTCGGCCTAACCACATCTAGACAGCTTGAAATAGGGGTTCCGCATCGTCATCGTTAGCCGCCTGGATTACCAGCTGAACAGGATGGCATCTGGAAAAATACGCTCAGCTAAATCCTGTTGGTGTGACTATATGGCAAGGCAAGATCAGCCACGATTCCGTC
>JAFAGL010000119.1 GCA_023422735.1 Pseudomonadota bacterium | reverse complement strand
CGGGAAACGCTGATCCAGCAGGCGCCCTCATCGATTACGACAATGGCCAACCCCGGAGATGCTATCTAGATCGTCGATTATCCACTCGCCAAAGTGGCAACACCGCACCAGACACATCCCTGTAACCGGGATGCGTCTGTGATTGGATCACGCCGCTAACGCAATCTGGGCAGGCTACGCGCATCTAGGTGCGTCATCAATTAAACGACAGTAAATCAGCCTTGATATCGGTAAACTTTGGAATGCCCGCAAGCTGCATTCCATTGCGGATTTCGTCGAGCAACAGATCCAGCATGCGCTCCACACCCGGTTGCCCGGCTGCAACGCTATAAGCGGCTGCGCGCCCTATGGCCACCGCATCGATGCCAGCGGCTTTGGCCTTGATGGCATCGAGACCGCGGCGAACGCCGGAATCGAGAAGGAGTGGTACATCAGCCCTGACAGCTTCGCGAATTGCAGGTGCGGCGCCAATACTCGAAATGGCACTATCAAGCTGACGACCCCCATGATTGGAAATCCAGATGCCATCCGCACCGGCTTCGACGAGATTCCTTGCCTCCAACGGATCCAGCACCCCCTTCACGAGTACGCGTCCTTTCCACCAATCTCGCAGACGACGAAAGTCATCCAGCGACATTGAGGTGTCGAGACTGCGCGCAGCCCGTGCCGCAATCGTCAAGCCCGCGTGATCCGCGCCATCAAATCCTTTAACATTTTCAAATTCTGGCAACCCCGTCTTGATGAAGCGCCGCGACCATCCCGGCCGGATTGCGCCCTCAAAAATTTGTCGGGCCGTCGGACGAAGGGGAATTGAGATTCCATTGCGAAGATCTTTTTCGCGCTTTCCCGCTGCCTTTAGGTCCACCGTGACGACCAGCGTTTCGTAGCCGCAAGCGGTAGCGCGCTTTAAAAGGGATCGGTTGAAGTCATAGTCTTTGAACACATAGAGCTGGAACCATAACGGTCCTTCCACAGCTTTCGCCATGCGCTCAATGCTGGTGGTCGACATGGTTGACAGCGTGTAGGGTATTCCGCGTGCCGCAGCCGCTTTGGCGATAGTGATATCGGCTTCCGGCCAGATCAGCATGCAGGAGCCCATGGGACTTATGACCAGAGGTGTCGCGTAAACCTCATTCCACAGACGTGTCGACAAGTCCGGATTTGCGACATCCGTAAGCATACGGGGAACCAGCCGCATGCGATCGAAGTCGGCCCTGTTCGCTGCGAGCGTCAGTTCGTCTCCAGAACCGCCGTCGACGAACTCGAAGACAGATTTCGGCAGCCGTCGGCGCGCCATCTGTCGAAAGTTTTCCACCGACACCAGCCGGTCGAGCTTGCGCAATTCAGGTTTCCTCGATAACCGGCAGTGAAGTGGAACCGAGGCGCTTAAGCCGCCGCGCCATGATGCTGAGGCTTTCATAGGCTCGACCAGCTTCCGTGTGCCATGCGCTCACTGCCTTTTGCTGCCTGCTTACCACCGTCCAGTCTCCCCGGGCTGCAGGTCCCGTCAACGCGACCTCGGGACCGAGGGCTGTGACGTTTTCTACGACAGCCTTCAACATGCTCCGTTGGAGCTCTGTGGATATGTCATCAGGCACATCGGCTTGCGACCAAGCTTCTCGTGCCAAAGCTTGAAGAACCACCGCGAAGTTGCTCGAGATGACGGCGGCAGCATGATAAAGCTCTTTGCCGTCCGAGGTGATGGCGAAGGTCCGCGCACCAATTTCTTCGAAAAGCTTTGCAACTTGGGTGCGTGCCGGCTCGTCGCCCTCCAATCCACAACAGGTACCCTCGAAATGCTGCACAGCAATCTCGGGGTCTGCAAACGTCAGCACGGGATGAGCGCTGACCAAAGACCATCCCAGATTTCGCAGTCCCTGCATCTCTTCGGCAGGAAAGAAGCCGCTGCAATGGACAGCCATAGCCGGCACGGCCGGCTGAAGGGTGGAAAGCTCTTCAGCTACCGGGCCGATCTTCGAGTCCGGTACTGTGATGAGCCAAATATCAGCCGGACGCATAGCTGCTAGCGAGGGGACAACGGAACCATCGCCAATGAAGGCGACGGCTTTCGCTGCACGTTCGGGATTGTGGCCGAACACATCCTGAATCGAATGCAGAGCCTGGTCAGCGAGCAGCCGACCTAATGTTTGCCCAACCTTGCCTGGACCGATCAGATTGATCTTGAGCCTAGCGGTCATCGATAGCCACGCGTCTCGGCATCAAAGGTAGTTCTACCATTTTTCGTGCTTTGCGCGAAGCATCAGCGTGTCGAAACTATAATCGGCGATCTGCCACCACTGATAGGTCTGGTCCTGAAAGGTAGTCTGGTGTTCGAGCAGCTTTTTGAAGGCAGGGCTTTGTTCGCTCAACTCCGCGTAAAGTTCACGCGCCGCGGCATAGCTTTCTTTTAGTACGTCAACAGGGAATGCGCGTAATTGCGTGCCTTCAGCTACAAGCTTGCGCAATGCGATCGGATTTTGCGCATCATATTTGGCAGTCATTTCAGCGCCCGCAGCCATAGCAGCCTGGTTCATGACGGCGCGATAACGCTCAGGCAATTCATTCCATTTGTTCAGGTTGATAAACAGGCTCATTGAAGCCGAGCCTTCCCAAAATCCGGGGAAATAATAGTAGGGCGCGATCTTCGACAGGCCGAGGCTCTGATCGTCAAAAGGCCCAACGAACTCCGCCGCATCAATCGTGCCGCGTTCGAGAGACGGGTAGATGTCGCCGGCTGCAATCTGCGTGGGAACCAGACCAAGCTTCTGCAAAACTGTTCCCGCCAGCCCGCCGATGCGCATCTTCGTGCCTCTCAGGTCCGCGACGCTTTTGATCTCTTTGCGAAACCAGCCACCCATCTGCGTACCGGTATTGCCGATCGGCAGGTGATAAAGCTGATAGGTCGAACAGAACTCGTTATAAAGATCGTTGCCGCCACCTTGATAGAACCAGCCATTTTGCTGACGTGCGTTGGGGCCAAAGGGAATGCAGGTACCGAACGCAAATGCCGGATCCTTGCCTATGTAGAAATAGGCACCCGTATGCCCCATCTCGACCGTGCCACCCTGAACACCGTCCACAATGCTCAAAGGGGGGATGAGTTCACCGGCTGCAAAAACCTGAATCTTGAACTTGCCGTCAGTGGCTTCAGAAACGAATTTTGAAAAGGAGTCGCCTGCACCATAGATGGTGTTCAATGATTTGGGATAACTGGACTGCAGCCTCCAATTGATCTCCGGGCTGGACTGAGCGATCGCCGGCCGGGCCAAGGCCGATGTAACCGTCCCGACACCTAGTGCCCCAATGAAGTTTCTGCGTTTCATGCCATCCTCCCGAAATTTTCACGCGACGATCCGAATCCAAGTCTGCCGGGTTGCCCGAAGCTCACAGGCGACTCCTTCCGAATCTCTAGGCCTTGTTAAAGCAAAGCCTGCGTCCCTAAGCTAGTGCAATGGACCCTATGGCTGCTGATGGGGTGCCCGCGTTAAGAAAGCGGGCGGGTGCTGCCAGCTGCGGTCAGGCCAACATATGAAGGGATGATCTCGATGGCGAAGCGAAGACGTTCTGGCCCGGAGCGAACAGGCCCGTCTCACCAGGATTTGGAACATCTACCAACCATGTGCCCAAGCCATCAACTTCAATTAAATATTCCGCAGTATTGCCAAGAAACATGGCCCGACGGACGGTTGCAGAAAAATCCGATTCCGTTGCGGAAAGTTTGATGGCTTCGGGGCGCAGCACGAACGTCAACTTGCGACCAATTGGAAGGTCACTTGCCAGAGGCAAACGAACGCCGGCCAATTCGACGGTTTGTGAATCAACCACAGTCGCCTCAGGAAAGTTCGCCTTTCCGATGAACTCTGCAACGAAGCGTGTAGCCGGACGTGAATAGACTTCGTGGGGGGTACCGATTTGCTCGATGATGCCACCGTTCATGACAACGATGCGATCCGAAATGCTCATCGCTTCGATCTGATCATGTGTCACATAAAGCGACGTGATGCCCAAACGCTGCTGCAAGTCGCGAATTTCAACGCGCATCTGGTCACGCAACTTGGCGTCCAGATTGGAAAGGGGTTCGTCGAACAGGAGCACGCGCGGCTCCATGACGATAGCACGTGCAAGCGCGACGCGTTGCTGCTGACCACCCGATAGCTGGCTCGGCGAACGTTTGGCCATTGATGTCAGACCACTGACCTCAAGCACTCTGTCGGCGCGGGCCTGCAACTCCTGCGCCGGCATTTTCTTGAGACGCAGGCCGAAAACGACGTTCTCGTAGACCGACAAATGCGGGAAGATCGCATAGGACTGAAATACCATGGCGGCATCCCGCCGGTTCGGCGCGA
Source organism: Pseudomonadota bacterium (assembly GCA_023422735.1). Taxonomy (GTDB): domain Bacteria; phylum Pseudomonadota; class Alphaproteobacteria; order Rhizobiales; family Rhizobiaceae; genus Tianweitania. The sequence goes on along the minus strand of JAFAGL010000119.1, from coordinate 9,535 downwards.
TATCGTTCATCCGGCGGTCGCCGAAAAGAATGTCCCCCGAGGTTGGTTCCTCAAAACCAGCGATCATGCGGAGCAGCGTTGTCTTTCCGCAACCTGAGGGGCCAAGAAGGGTAACAAGTTCACCCGGAGCGACCGAAAGATTTGCGTTTCGTACAGCATGCACTTCCTGGCCCGGAGCGTCCGGACTCGCGAAGCGCTTGTCAAGATTGCGGATATGAACGGCTTCAGCCATTAGAATCTCACCATATTCATGTGCCGCGTCATACGGGTGACGATAGCATTGATGACGATAACGGCGATCAGCACGATCACGATAACGACGATCGAGTAGGCCGCCGCAACGCCGAGGCGGCCTGAACCAACCTGATTGAGGATCTGCACTGTCATCAGGTTCCAATTTGCCGAAACAAGAAAGATCGCCGCGCTTATCGCCGTCATCGCCCGCACAAAGGCATAGACGAGCGCTGAAAAGAATGCCGGAGCGATCAGCGGAAGCGTAACTTTCCGGAAGGTTGTCAGAGCACTTGCGCCGAGATTCTGCGCGGCTTCCTCGATCGAGGGATCAATCTGGCGCAAAATCGCTATGCCCGACTGGATACCGACCGGGACATATCGGAAAACAAAGCAGAGAACCAGAATGGTCAGCGTACCCGTCAAGATGATCGGCGGACTATTGAATGCGAGTACATAGCCAATGCCGACCACAGTACCCGGCACCGCATAGGAAAGAATAGAGCCGAACTCCAGCGCGCCTTTCCCAGGAAACACGCGGCGCACAACCAGAAACGCGATCAGCATTCCTAGCAAGCCACTGATCGGGGTCGTGAGAACCGCAATGATCAGCGTATCCGTCACCGTCTCGAAGCCAACATCGAAGACATATGCGAAATGATCCAGCGTGAGGGCGTAATTAAAGCCCCAGACCTTTGTGAAAGCCCCGACCAGGATCACACTATAAAAGAGGACGACGATGAGTGCGAACAGAAGCACAAAGGCGTATAGCAGCCATTTGATCGGCTCACTCACGATTTTGGAAGTCGAGGCGGTGGGTTTTCCTGTGACCGTCACATACTGGCGCTTTGCAATCCAGTAGCGCTGGATCGCAAAGGCGGTGATAGACGGCAGGAGCAGGATAACAGACAGCATTGCGCCGCGCGCGAGGTTGAAAGAACCGGTGATCTCCAGATAGGCCTGCGGCGCCAACATCGGGAACGCAGCGCCGGCCAATACCAGCGGATTACCGAAGTCGGCCATGGACTCGATGAAAATGATAAGGAAAGCACTGGCCACGCCCGGCAGCGACAGCGGGAATGTCACCTTCCAGAATACCTGCCATCTGGACGCGCCGATGTTGAGTGCAGCATCTTCAAGCGTAGGGCTGATCGAAGCGAGAACGCCACGCAAGGACAGGTAAGCGATCGGGGCGAAGGTAAATACCTGCGACCAGACCACGCCGTGGAAGCCATAAATGCTGAAATCCTGCAGACCCAGTAGTTGCCGGGTTATAAGCCCGTTGAATCCGAACAGAAACAGGATCGACACCGCTGACACGAAAGGTGGCGAAATGATCGGAACGATCATCAGATAGTGCAGGATGCGCTTACCAGGAACGTTGAGGCGGGTAAGGACGAAAGCCGCAATATATCCGAGGATTACACCGATCAACCCGACCAGCGTACCCACCGACAAACTGTTCCAAAGAGCGTTCCTGTAAAGCCGCCGCTCGCTCATCAGCGAATAATTGGCCAAAGTCCATTCGCCACGATCCTGAAGGCTGGCGATGAACACCATTGCCAAGGGATAGACCACAAAGATCAGGATCGAGACAAAGATGACCCCAACCAGCGCGAGCAGGATGGGATCCCGGGCCAGGATGCGGAGTTGCGAGCGAGCGGTAGTAACCACGATAAGCCGATATTACTGACCGAGAACCTCATCGACCCAACGGTCGACCAGACGCTGGCGGTTATCGGAAGCAAACGCTGGATCATAAGATACGAGCTTGATATCGTCGAGCGAGGGAATACCTTCGCCGGCGCTTACATCCGAACGAATGGGCAGGAAGTAAGTTTTCTCTTCAGAAAGTTGCCCCTGCCCTTCAGCCGAAGTCATCCAGTCCACAAGCTTCTTTGCATCCTCCACATTGGTCGCTCCCTTCAGGATCGACATCGCAGCGACTTCATAGCCGACGCCTTCAGCCGGGAAGACCACTTCCACTGGAAAGCCTTCATCGACAAGCTTCAGAAAGCCCGGCGAAAACTGGAGCGCGATAGGCGTTTCACCGACGCCCAGTGCGCCGGACGGCGCAGTGCCGCTTTGCGTATAGGTCTGAATATTCGGGTTGAGTTCCTTCATATACTCGAAGGTCGCGTCCTCACCCCATAGCTCGTTCAATGTGAGAATGACCGCATAGGCTGTGCCAGACGATTGCGGAGATGGCATTTGAATAAGGCCGCGATAGTCTTTCTTCTTCAGATCCTCCCAGGACTTCGGAAGCGGGACACCGCGACTTTCCAGAATATCCTTGCGAACGCCGATAGCGAGCGGATTGGTGTAGATCGCGTGCCAGTTTCCATCGGCGTCCTTGAACTCGTCAGCAAGATCACCCGCATTCGCCGAAACATAGGGCTCGACCAGATTGCGCTCCGCGGCAAGGATGTGGTTCTCGCTCGGAGCGCCGAACCACACATCAGCCTGTGGACGGCTTGCTTCCGCTTCGATCCGTGACAAAGCAGGCCCCGAAGACAAAAATACCATTTGCACGTCAACACCTGTGGCGTCGGAGAACGCATTGAGAATGCGCTTGGCATTGTCTTCATCGACGCTCGAATAAACAGTCAACGCGTGTGCAGAGCTGGCCATCATCATCAGCCCAGATACGGTAGCGAGCACAAATTTTCTCATAACTTCCTCCACTCGCCGTATATCCACGACGCTCCCGAAATGAAGCTGGCAAACTATCTAGAGCCACCTCACCCGTCAACGAATGTCCTTGGTCAGTTCCAGGATTATCTCGTTCACGCCTGAAGGAGAGCAGATCTCGCCAGACCTTTGGATTGGCAGCCAGCGCACGCGGGAGGTTGACGCACTGTTTTTAACCGCCCGATAGCTCTCCGGGATGGCGATAGCGCAGGTTACGCGGCAGGTGCACCATGTCGAGAAGCTAGCCCACGCGTATCTGCCGCTCGTGCTAATTTGAGGCACGGCTGGGTGAGAGAACAAGTTGACCGTGAGTCATGTTTGAAGGGAGCTTTAAGAAGCTTTAACCGGCGCTTCTACAAAGCCGGTTTACTGCAAAACCCGGTGACAAAATTGCAAAACGCGGCGCGCGCTACAGACGCGCTACAATGAGAAATCTGCCTAAGTTATTGAAATGTCTGGTAGCGGAGGAGGGATTCGAACCCCCGACACAAGGATTATGATTCCTCTGCTCTAACCTACTGAGCTACTCCGCCCCACGCGGAAAATGCGGCGATTCATAAGGTCGCCGCCCACTGGAACGCGGCGGATATAGGGCGGTGTCTTGCCCAGTGTCAAGCAGTCTGGCTCGTGTTTCGTTCGTTTTCCGCTGATTACGAACAGAGGATCTGGACGAATGAAGTTAACCCATCGGCAGCTTCGAGTCCTGATCCGTGCGAGCATACAGCGCTTGCGCGAAGTAGCCGGCGAGACGTCCTAAGCGGCCAAGCAACCAGCGCATGTTCCCCGCATCTCGATGGTCGTTTTGGCCAAGCGGAAGGCGTGATCTTTCGCCCAGCCCTTCAACCTCTGTTCCACTACTGCATCGCAGAACTCATCCACCTTACCGCATTTTTCGCAGATGCCGAAGGCAATCAAACCATGCTCGTGATCGTGGGGATGGCTGCAGGCGACAAAGGAATTAATGCTCTCCAAGCGATGAACCAGTCCGAACTCGATCAGCTTGTCGAGTGCGCGATACACCTGCAAAGGAGCCCGAAACCCGCTATCGCGCAGTTGGTCCAGCAAGGAGTAAGCACTGAGCGGTCCTTCGGTGCGCGACAGAACGTCAAGCACCAGCGATTGGTTCTTCGTCAAATCCTGCGCCTGCGCCATCTTCATTCCCGTTTGACTTTCCGGTGAGCGTCAATGTAATAACATCACATCGCCGAGCACTCAAGGCGTACCGATTTCCGGAATATGTTTGTTTGTATGACCGAAGCCTGCATCACATTTAATGATTTGACGCTGGGCTACAACAGCCATCCAGCGGTTCATCATCTTTCCGGCGAGTTTCGAAAAGGGTCACTGACCGCGATTGTGGGCGCCAACGGGTCAGGGAAATCAACGCTGATGAAGGCAATTGTCGGCGTCTTGAAGCCCATGGCCGGGACGATCATGGTCAACCCCGCTGATCGCATCGCTTATCTGCCCCAGCAATCGGAACTCGACAGAACATTTCCTGCGCGCGTTGTGGATCTGGTTTCGCTTGGTTTATGGCCAAGGCGCGGGCTCCTAGGTCGTCACTTGCCGAAAGATCGCGAAGCGGTTTCACAAGCGCTTGTGGCGGTTGGACTTGAGGGTTTCGAAAAGCGTCCGCTGGACACATTGTCGGGTGGCCAGCTTCAACGCGCTTTGTTTGCACGCGTGTTGGTGCAAGATGCCGATCTCATCCTTCTCGATGAGCCCTTCAACGCCATCGACATGAAGACGCTGAGTGATCTGATCGTCCTGATCAAGCGCTGGCATCAGGAAAGCCGCACTATTCTCGTTGTGGCGCATGACTTTGATCTGGTGCGCGAGCATTTTCCGGAAGCTTTGCTTTTGGCACGTCAACCGATTGCGTGGGGCGACGCCCGTAAAACCCTGGCGCCGGAAAATCTCATGCGCGCACGGCAGTTCCACGAAGCCTGGGATGAAACGGCGCCTTGGTGCGGACCGAATGATGATCACCACCACGGACACGCTCATCATCACGACCACAACCACCCTGCGCGAGACACAACCCGTCGGGGGGCAGCGTGATGGAGGTTGTTTACCAAGCTTTGCTGGCGCCATTCGTTGAATTTTCCTTCATGCAGCGTGCGTTGGCCGGTTCTTTGTTGTTGTCCCTCGCCTCGTGCCCTGTCGGTGTCTTCTTGATGCTGCGACGCATGAGCCTGACCGGTGACGCCATGGCGCATGGCATCCTGCCCGGCGCGGCGGCGGGCTTTCTTTTGTTCGGCCTGCAGATCGTGCCCATGACGATCGGCGGATTGGTCGCGGGCATGATCGTAGCGCTCGGATCCGGCGCCGTGGCGCGGTTGACCGTGCAGAAAGAAGACGCCTCGATGGCGGCCTTTTACCTGATCTCGCTGGCACTCGGCGTCCTGATCGTGTCCTTGCGCGGATCAAGTGTGGATCTCATGCATGTTCTGTTCGGCACCGTGCTGGCGCTGAATGACGCGGCGCTCACATTGATCAGCCTGATCACTGTGGTGACGCTGGTATCAATCGGCATTTTCTGGCGCGCTTTGGTTGCGGAATGCATGGATCCTCTGTTCCTGCGTTCGGTTTCCAGGCTAGGTACGCCGGTTCATTTCATCTTTCTGACGCTGGTGGTTTTGAATCTTGTCGGCGGATTTCAAGCGCTCGGAACACTGTTATCGGTCGGGCTGATGATGCTACCCGCCGCCAGTGCCCGGTTCTGGACCATTCGCGTGGAACCGATGTGCCTACTTGCAACCATTATAGGCGCGCTATCCTGCGTGTCCGGACTGTTGCTCTCCTATCATTTCTCCTTGCCATCCGGCCCTGCGATCATTTTGTCGGCCGGCGTGGTTTATATGGCTTCGATTCTAATCGGATCGCGCGGCATCCTCAATATGCGAAGCCGCTCAAGCCGCCACCGGACCGCCTGAACCCTTTTTCTTTCAAACAGGATCCTGATCCATGCGAAAACTCACTCAGCTCGCCAGCTTGGTAATTGTTATAACATTAACTCCTTTAAGCCTCGCATCGGCTTCTGCCGAAAAGCTCAACGTGGTCGCCAGCTTTTCCATCATTGCGGATCTCGCAAGGAATGTTGGCGGCGAGCGCATCGACATCACCACGCTGGTTGGCCCCAATGGAGACGCGCATGTTTATGAGCCGCGCCCAGCCGATGCGGTTGCGGTTGCCGGTGCTGATGTTGTCCTAGTTAACGGCCTTCAGTTTGAAGGGTTTCTCCAGCGGCTGATCGAAGCAAGCGGCACAAAGGGGCCGATTGTGGAACTGTCGAAGAACAGTCATATCCTCAATAATGAGGAAGAGCACCATCATGGTGAAGAAACCGCCGAAGAGGATGAACAGAACCATTCCGAGGGTGGACACGCGCATAAGCACGAGCATGACCACGCTGGTCATCATCACCATGGCGAGTTCGATCCACATGCATGGCAGTCCGTTCCCAACGCTCGGATCTATGTGAAGAACATTGCGGATGCGCTATGTGCGGCCGATGCCGAAGGCTGCGAAATCTACAAGGCGAATGCAGCAGCCTATGAGACCAAGCTTCGGGAGCTTGATGCGGAGATCAAGACAACGGTTGCCTCGATCCCGGAAGGCAAGCGGACGCTCATCACGTCGCATGACGCTTTCAACTATTTCGATCACGAATATGGCCTGACATTTCTTGCTCCCGAAGGCGTATCCACGGAATCGGAAGCCTCCGCGGCAGATGTTGCGGCGCTGATCAAACAGATCCGAGATGACAAGGCTTCCGCGATCTTTGTCGAAAACATCACAAATCCACGGCTGGTCGAACAGATCGCTTCGGAAACCGGCATCAAAGTGGGCGGGACGCTCTATTCCGACGCCCTGTCTGATGAGGCAGGCCCCGCTTCCACCTATATCGACATGATGAGGCACAATGCCGAAACGATCAAAACCGCCATTTCGGGCAGTTGAGGTATTTCGGCGCATTCAAAGCCGCCGAAAACCTTTTTAAATAAACGACTGCATGGCTCCACTCAACGGATGAGACCGGCGCGTCTCGTCCGAAATCTGCACCATGGTGGAGCGCGAGACTGCAGCGCAGTTTCCATCCTGGAAGATTGCCTGCGCCAATTCGAATGACGAGCGCCCGAGCTTTGTGAAGGACGAACCGACCAGCGCATCGCCCGGCCAGTTCAGTTCCGCCAGAAAATCGAGTTCCAGTCGCGCAATCACAAAGGAACAGCCTTTTTCAGCGAGCGGCTTTTCCGGGTTGTAGATTAACGCGACGCGACCGCTTTCCAGAAGTGTCGCGAAAACAGCATTGTTGATATGCCCCTGCCGATCAGTGTCCGCGTAGCGAAGTGTGACGGTGACACGATGGGCATAGGATTCGAGCGTGCGCGACTGGTCCATCAAAGCGGTTTCTTGATCCATTTGGCGATCATGCCGATGATGCCTTCACGGAACAGTATGACGCTGATGACGAAGATACAGCCCTGAATGATCGTCACCCAGGCGCCCAGGCTTGCCAGATAGTTCTGCATGGTCACGATGATCGCAGCACCAAGAACCGGCCCGAACACTGTTCCCATACCGCCGATCAGCGTCATGAGAACCGCTTCACCTGACATCGTCCAGTAAACATCCGTCAAGGATGCGAGCTGGAACACAATCGCTTTTGTCGCGCCCGCCACTCCCGCGAACCCGGCCGACATCACGAAAACCGCCAGCTTGTAATTGTTGACACGATAGCCGAGCGAAATCGCTCGGGGCTCGTTTTCACGAATGGCTTTCAGCACCTGGCCGAAAGGCGAGTGGACGATCCGGTAAATCAGGAGCAGGCTCAAAAAGGTGATCGCCAGAACCACGAAATACAGCGTGAAGTCCGAACGCAGGCTGATCACGCCGAACAGATCACCACGCGGCACGTTCTGGATGCCATCTTCACCGCCGGTAAAAGGCGCCTGAAGTGACGCGAAGTAGACCATCTGAGCGAAGGCCAGCGTGACCATCGCAAAATAGATTCCCTGCCGGCGGATCGCGAGGCTGCCGATCACTAAGCCGAGAACCATCGCGCTCAGCGCACCCAGGATGATCGAGACTTCGGGCGTCAGGCCCCAAACCTTTGCAGCATGCGCTGAAATATAGGCCGCTCCACCGAAATAAGCGGCATGGCCGAAGGACAGCAATCCGCCAAAGCCGAGCAAAAGATTGAGCGCACAGGCAAACAGCGCAAAGCACATCACCTTCATCAAGAAAACGGGATACAGGAAGAAGGGGCCGGCCAGCGCCAGCAGAAGCAGGATCGCGAAGATCGCGATATGGAGTTTGGGCATGGCGCCGCTGGTTTGGGCCGAGGCGATGGTGGCCTCGTTTGTTTCGGTGATCGCCGTCATCATGCCGCCCTCCCGAACAAGCCAGCCGGCTTGACCATCAACACAAGCGCCATGATCACGAAGATGACCACGGATGACGCCTCCGGATAAAATACACGCGTCAGCCCTTCAATGATGCCGAGCCCGAAGCCGGTAATGATTGAGCCCAGGATCGAGCCCATCCCACCGATCACCACCACGGCAAACACCACGATGATGAGATCCGCACCCATATTGGGATTGACGGAGTAGATCGGCGCGGCCAGCACACCGGCAAAGGCTGCGAGCGCAACGCCGAAGCCGTAAGTCAGGGTGATCATGCGCGGAACGTTGATGCCAAACGCGCCGACAAGTGTCGGGTTTTCCGTCGCCGCGCGCAGATAAGCGCCAAGCCGGGTCTTTTCGATCACGAACCATGTCGTCATGCACACGACAAGCGACGCAACAACCACCCAGCCTCGATAGTTCGGCAGAAACATGAAGCCGAGATTTTGGCCGCCCGCCAGTTGCGACGGGATCGTATAAGGCAATCCGGATATGCCATAATAATTGCGGGCCAGCCCCTGGATAATCAAAGCCAGGCCGAAGGTCAGCAATAGGCCGTAGAGATGATCCAGGTGGTAAAGTCGCGAAATCAGCACACGCTCGAGAACCACTCCAAGGAAGCCAACGGCCACAGGTGCGAGCAGGAGCGCCCACCAATATGGCACGCCGAGATAGTTCAACAACATCCAGGACACCAGCGCGCCCAGCATATATTGAGCGCCATGCGTGAAATTGATGATGTTTAGGAGGCCAAAGATGATGGCGAGCCCCAGCGACAGGATCGCGTAAAAGGCGCCGTTGATCAGGCCGAGCAATAATTGCCCGAACAGGGCCTGCGGCGGAATACCGATAAGTTCGAACATTCAACGATCCTGCGGCAAGGAAAACATGCTGCGCCACATCTCGAGATGCAGCGCAGCCAATGGCGTTGGCTCACTTCACCAGGGAGCAGCCGCCCTGATCAAGCGGGCGGAAAGCCTGATCCGCGGGCGTGGTGGAAACTAGGTCATACAAGTCCCATTCACCCTGCGACTCTTCTGGTTTCTTCACCCGAAACAGGTAAGAATCGTGGATCTTGCGGCCGTCGGCTCGGATCGAGCCCTTGCCGAACAGCGGGTCATCCGTCGGCATTTCCTTCATCTTGGCGAGAACTTCCGTCGCATCCTTCTTGCCCAAGGCTTCCACCGCCTTTAGGTAATGCA
>JAFAGL010000096.1 GCA_023422735.1 Pseudomonadota bacterium | reverse complement strand
CCGACGTATTGTGGGCGCGAACCTTCTCTGCAGAAGATCTCACCCGGTTTCGAACCGAGATTTCGGGTCCTCTCTGCTTGCAAATTGCTGGCAAACGCGGTGCCGGACGGGTAGGCGAAGGCGGGCGCGTTGACGCCACGCAGCATTTGTCAGCCTATGATCTCTGCGAAAGAGGCTACCACCTTGTCTTCACAGGAGCTAGTTTTATGCCTGTTTCGATTCAGGCGCTGACAGAGGCAGCGCGGAAACTCAAGGAGACCGGGGATCCGAATGTGTTGGATGAGCTTTCCATGCCTTTCGCAGAATGGAACGAGCTTGTTCGGATAAGCGAACATGCCGACCTTAATAGGTAGAATTCATCTTATTGAGTGATTTACCTTGATTGTATAATATCAATAATTATTCAAATATCATTGAATGAAATATATTGTGAATACCCGGTGACAACAACATACTTAGTTGTTTTTCTAGTTATAAGTATGTATGAATGTCTCATTGTATAATAATAAGATACATATGAGAATTGTAAATTGAAAGCCGCCACGGTGGCGCTCGCTGCGAACGCATGGCGGCTTTCGCAAATTATGCCTTGACCTTCACAAATTACCCTTTGCGCCTGGGTTCGCACTCCGATGGGTTTCGTTGGTTTTGTTGAAAAGTGTCGATGCACATTTCAATTGGCTCTTCCTCACTTTGTGTGATTGAGCGGCAGTAGACGGGCTGGATCTGTTGCAAATTTTACAGCAACGCGGTGATGGCATGAGGTCAGCTCCAGTTCAGGAGCATCTTCCATGTTCAAAGGCCGCCACCTCTACCAGTCTGTCATCTTGCAGTGTGTGCGGTGGTATCTGGCCTATGGCCTGAGCCTGCGTGATCTGAAGGAAATGATGGCCGAACGCGGCATCGGCGTCGATCATTCGACGATCCATCGCTGGGCTGTCTATTTCTCGCCGGTGCTGTTGAAGCGCTTCAATCGACGAGCGCTTCAACGACGCAAGCGTGCCGTCACCGGCGAATGGCATGTGGACGAGACCTATATAAAGGTCCGCGGGCAGAGGATGTACCTCTATCGCGCCATCGACAGCGCAGGCGACACGGTGGAGTTCTTCTTCAGCGAACACCGTGAGCTGCCGGCTGCCACACGCTTCTTCAGGACAGCCCTGGAGCGTCATGGCCGTCTCGATCGCATGGTCATCGACGGCAGCAAGATCAATCACGAAGCCATCGTTTCATGCGATGCGGCAAATCGATTGCGGGATCGTTCCCTGCGCCAACTGAAACCGATCGCGATCAGGAAAAGTCGATTCTTGAACAACCGCATCGAACAAGACCATCGGCGCATCAAGCGCCGCGTGCGGCCGATGCTCGACTTCAAGTCGTCAATCTCGGCGAGCATCATCCCGTCCGGCAGCGAAATGCTTCACATGATGCGCAAGCGACAGGCGCGGTATGCCTTCAATCCGTCCCCATCTCTGAACGAGCAGTTCACCATACTGGCGGCCATCAGGCCAACCTCTGCGGCAGAAAAACTTTGCAACACAACCGAGTGACTGCGCCCTTAATGTTTATTGTGGCAAGCTTTGGATATAGTTGCGATTCACACGATGCCTTCGGAGGAATATTCAATGTCAAAGCCCGCAATCAGCCGATTTCCGGTGCCTGAAATCAGCGATCTTCCGCACGACATCCGCGAGCGCATACTCGCAGTTCAGGAGAAGTCCGGCTTTGTACCGAATGTATTTTTGACGCTGGCCCATCGGCCGGACGAGTTTCGTGCGTTTTTTGCCTATCACGACGCCCTGATGGACAAGCCGGGACCGATCACCAAGGCCGAGCGGGAAATGATCGTGGTCGCGACCAGCAATGCGAATGAATGCCAATATTGCGTCGTCGCGCATGGCGCTATCCTGCGCATTCGCGCCAAGAATCCGACCATCGCGGATCAGGTGGCGATCAACTATCGCAAGGCAGACATCACGCCACGCCAGAAGGCGATGCTCGATTTTGCCATGAAGGTTTCCCAGCGTGCGCAGGAAGTCGGTGATGCTGATCTCCAGGCGCTGAAAGCTCACGAATTTTCCGAAGAGGATGCTTGGGATATTGCGGCAATCTCGGCTTTCTTCGGCATGTCGAACCGGCTGGCCAATGTCACCAGCATGAGGCCGAATGATGAATTCTACGCGATGGGACGCTGATCATGGCGAAGGGTTACAAGGAGATGCTCGCAGAAGCTGATGCGGTAGTCGAATCTGTGTCGACTGCGGATATGGCTTCGCGGCCAAACGATGTTGTGCTGGTCGATATTCGCGACCCACGCGAGTTGGAACGTGACGGCATGATTGCTGATGCAATGCATGCCCCGAGGGGCATGTTGGAATTCTGGATCGATCCGGAAAGCCCTTATCACAAGCCGGTTTTTGGCGAAGACAAGACCTTTGTGTTCTATTGCGCGTCCGGTTGGCGTTCGCTGCTCGCGGCGAAGCTTGCGCAGGAGATGGGTCTGAAGGCAAAAAGCATGCGCGGTGGCTTCTCCGAATGGAAGAAAAGCGGTTTGCCGGTTGCTGAAAAAGCACGTCGCAAGGATTGATGCGCGTCGTTTGCGCGGAAAAGGGGTTGCCAAGTGAATAAGTACGATCTGGGCCTTGAAAGACGGGCAGCCAACTATCAATCGCTTACGCCGCTTTCATATCTTGAACGTGCAGCACGAGCATATCCGGACCAACCGGCCGTCATTCACGGCAACTCAAAGCTGACATACTCCGAATTTTTCCGCAATTGCCGCAAGCTTGCATCCGCGCTTGTTGAAGAAGGTATCGGCAAGGGCGATACGGTTACCGTCATGTTGTCCAACACGCCACCGATGCTCGAAGCGCATTTTGGCGTGCCTTTGGCGCACGGTGCGGTACTGCAT
>JAFAGL010000272.1 GCA_023422735.1 Pseudomonadota bacterium | reverse complement strand
GTGTTGGCGCAGGAAAAGCGGTGCGCCGATCCTCTCTTCGAGAACCTTGATCTGATAGCTGACGGCAGCCTGCGTCATCCCAAGTTCATCAGCAGCTTTCGTGAAACTTGCCAGTCTCGCCGCCGCTTCAAACACGCGCAGGGCAGACAGTGGCAATTCAGACAGTTTCGCAGACATAAGTCCACCTTATGGGTGATACGCGACATTCGATTGGCCTATCGAGATCCCGAAGCGCATTTTCACGCAAGCAAAAAATGCGAGGATTATCATGATCGGATCGTGGAAAATGCTTAATGTGCCTTATCTTGCTGTGCTCTTTTCCCGGCCCGTCCCAAAAGTGAAAGTCTGGAGCCGCACATCTACACCACATGTGCGTAAGCTTATATCACCGACGCAGATCGATCATCATCTTGCGCGTGACATTGGCCTCATTGATAGCAGTGAAGCGCCTATGCGGATCGAAGAAGTGCTTCGGCGGTCGCCTCGTCTGTGATCAAACCATTGACCAGGTGGCTGCGAATGGCAGCCAGGAGGCCGGGACGCTTTCTTTCGCCCATGGCGACTGCAATCAGTTGAGCGCCGTCGCGACTTGGTAAAGGCGCGCTGGCGACGCGATCATTGGACAGACCCTCAATGATCTTTCCGTTTCGATCGAATGCCCAGCCAACTATTTCGCCCACCGCACCAACTTCATGGAGTGCCTCAAGCTCGCCGCTCGAAATAAATCCGTCAAGAAAGAGGGGGGCTTTCGGACCCAACTCACCGATGCCTACAAAAGCTACGTTCGCTTGGGCAGCGAGAGTGAGTGTAGCTTCAAGCATTGGCTGTCGATGAAGTGTATCCCGCTCCTTTAACGAAGACGCGATAATGGGAAGCGGCATGGGAAAACTGCGCGCCGTTACCCGGTCAGCCAAAGTGAACAACACATTATAGAAGGCAGCAGAGCCATCCTGCGCCACATTGCCGGTCAGCGAAACGATCTTGTGCTGCGGGCAATCGATCAATGGCAACTGCTCGACCGCAGCTTTCAAAGTTCGCCCGGTGCCAACGGCGAGGATCGTGGGCTCCGTTGCGCGCAGACGCTTTTCGATTTCCAGTGCGCAGGCATCGGCAATGCCCAAAGTCGTCGAATTTGAACCGGGATCTGTCGGAACGACTTCAACGTGACCCAGTGAGAAACGACGAACGAGTTGCTCGGAAAGAGCCATACATTCAGCAATGGGATGGTCAATTCGGACCTTGACCAGGCCTTCGGATACCGCGAGCGACACTAATCTTTGCGCCGTTTGTCGCGAGACCCCGAGTTTGCTAGCGATTTGATCCTGCGTATTACCCGCAACGTAATAAAGCCAGCCTGCGCGTGCTGCTTCGTCCAGACGAGAGCCGGTCAGATCCATACGGGCATTGTTCGGCGGATGACGTGCCACTTTCAAGAACTTTCACAGGCGAGGAAGATGATCCAAGCTCAAGCTGCGGCTGCTGATTAGAGCTTACGAGGGCTCGTGATAAGGTGTGAGGCTTCCATCACCCCTGGTCCTCACACTGGTTTCAGAAATGATTTGAAGCGATTGTCTCGCACGTGAAAAAGCTGGCCGGTTTCGCGATGATCAGCGGTTATCGAGACAATGCGGGCAGCGACTTCAGATGGTGTGGGCAGGCTAGCGGGGTCTTCGCCCGGAACTGCCTGCGCCCGCATCGCCGTACGCGTTGCTCCGGGATCAACCGCATTGACGCGCAAAGTCATATTCTTGGTTTCGTCAGCCCAAGAGCGCGCCAAGGCTTCGACGGCCGCTTTGGACGCAGCATAAGGCGCCCAGAAAGCGCGCGGATTAGAAGCAGCACCTGATGAGAGCAGTAAGGCCCGACCGGCATCCGAGCGACGCAGCAGCGGATCAACCGAACGGATCAGGCGCCAGGTCGCAGTGACATTGAGCAGCATCACCTTCTCGAATACTTTCGCCTCCACATGCCCGATCGGCGAGATGACGCCAAGAATTCCAGCGTTGGCGATGAGTATGTCGAGCTTCCCCCAGCGATCAAAAATCGCTGCCCCCAAACGGTCGATGCCGGCCATGTCCGCCAGATCAAGCGGGACCAATGTCGCTTCGCCCTTGCCGCTACGCTTGTGCTCAGCCTGGATCTCGTCGTCGAGGTCCTCCAAGCCGCCCACAGTGCGCGCTACTGCGATCACATGTGCGCCTGCAGCCGCCAACTGTTTGGCGACGTGATAGCCAATCCCGCGCGAAGCACCGGTCACCAGCGCGACGCGTCCAGTCAGATCGTGGGCAGGGCTCATTTTGAATTCCAGCAATCAGTGGGCAATCCCTTGGCTGATAGCGGGAATTGGCGTGATGTGAAACCCGGCTTCGCGTGATGCTGTTGCCAAGACCACGATGAATGATTAAATTTTGGATTGCCGGGACGACCCGGGTTTAAGAACATGGATGGGGACGACCTCATCGCCTCTCACATAGGAGATCGGGCGATGGCCTGGTTCATGCTTGTTGTTGCTGGATTGTTTGAAGTCGGCTGGGCTCTCGGCCTCAAATATTCGGAGGGTTTCACGAAAACTGTGCCCTCCGTTTTTACCATCGTGTCCATGATCATCAGCATCGCACTGCTCGGGCTTGCTCTGCGAAGCTTGCCACTGGGCACCGCTTACGCCGTTTGGACCGGCATCGGGACGGTTGGTACAGCGTTGCTGGGAATGGCGCTCTTCGGAGAACCCGCAGCCGCAATGCGGCTGGTCTGCATTGCCTTGATTGTAAGCGGGATAATTGGGTTGAAACTTGTGAGCGCCTGATCATGAAAAAGGGCCGGATAACAGGCCCTTTTTCGATCAATTGGCGCGGCTGGCCAAGATTGGCATTTGCCGGACATTATCTGCAGCTTCGACATCAAGCAGCCGTGTAGGGTAATCGCCGGTAAAATAATGGTCGGTGAATTGCGGTCGCGCATCGTTGCGATCCTCGCCGCCAACCGCGCGATACAGGCCATTGATCGACAGGAAGTGCAGGGAATCGGCGCCAATAAACCGGCACATCGCTTCCAGTCCATCATATTGATTGGCGAGCAACTTGTCGCGGTCTGGCGTATCGATTCCATAAAAATCCGGATAATAGATCATCGGGCTCGCAACGCGGATGTGAACTTCCCGCGCTCCTGCATCACGGATCATCTGGACGATCTTCAGTGAAGTCGTGCCCCGCACGATGGAATCGTCGACGAGCACCACGCGCTTCCCTTCAATCATCGCGCGGTTTGCGGAGTGTTTCAGCTTGACCCCAAAAGCCCGAATTTGCTGCGTCGGTTCGATGAAGGTACGCCCAACGTAATGGTTTCTTATGATCCCGTATTCGAATGGAATGCCACTCTGCTGGGCATAGCCAAGCGCAGCTGGCGTGCCACCATCCGGAACTGGCACAACAACATCAGCCTCAATAGGCGCTTCTTTTGCGAGGTTGATGCCCATATTCTTACGCGCGACATATACGCTTCGACCGCCGACGACGGAATCGGGACGTGCGAAATAGACATATTCAAACAAACACAACCGCTCAGGCCGGTTGTTGCCGGCCTTTCGCGAGTCAATGGTGATCGAGCCATCTGCCTGCAATTCGCAGATAATGACTTCGCCATTCTCGACATCTCGAACATATTTGGCGCCGATAATGTCGAGCGCGCATGTTTCCGAGCAGAAAATTGGCTTACCGTCGAGCTCCCCCATAACCAAGGGACGGATACCGGTGGGATCGCGCGCTGCGATCAGTTTGGTGCGGGTGATCGCGAGCATCGAATAACCGCCCTCCATCTGGCGGATTGCATCGATGAAGCGATCTGCGGTGGAAGAATAGCGCGAGCGTGCGATCAAATGCAGCACAACTTCGGTGTCTGATGTTGACTGACAAATCGCTCCACCTGCGATCAGCTGGCGGCGCAGCGTCAACCCATTGGTGAAATTGCCATTATGGGCAATAGCGATTCCCCCGACTTCCAATTCCGCAAATAGGGGTTGCACATTGCGCAGAGCTACTTCGCCAGTCGTCGAATAACGAACGTGACCCATGGCAATATTGCCGGGAAGCTTCGCCAGCGTTGTCGGGTCCGTATAGTGATCGCCAACCAGACCCATGCGGCGCTCGGAATGGAAACGCTGGCCGTCGAATGACACCAACCCGGCTGCTTCCTGGCCGCGATGTTGCAACGCGTGGAGTCCCAACGCAGTGAGCGTGGCCGCGTCCTCATGTCCAAGAATACCGAAAACGCCGCACTCCTCGTGCAACTGATCGTCAAAACAGTCATCATCCCCGGAACGCAAATCGTTCAAGGTGCGGTCCGTTACATCCTGCATGATGAAAGCCTTTCAGCTCGCTTTGGCTGGCTCAAAGTGTGGATATAATGGAAATTTGACCAAACTGCCACTCAGTTGTTTGTGGTCGTATCGCTTTCCGCAGGAACCGTCTCATTGGTCTGGGTATTCGCCGGAGCAGACGCGCCATCGCTTGCTGGCGGGTTGTTTGTATCGTTCGGAGCTTCGGGTGCAGGAGGGGCATCGTCATCGCTGCCAGTCAGACGATCGAATATTGCGCTGTCGGGATCTGAAGGCAGCAGGGCCTCGATCCGCGCGCCGATGTTTTCAAGCATGGGACGCGATTTCGCATAGGTTACCCAGGCTGGTTGATTGGCACCGACAAGCCAGTTGAAAAACAACAGCGCGACGGCAACCACCAGGATACCCCGGGCTGCTCCGTAAACGAATCCCAAGGTTCGGTCCAAGGCGCCAACGCGACTATCGATGATAAAATCAGCGATCTTCATCGTGATGACCGTCACCACAATCAGCGCAATCACAAAAACGAGCGCTGCTGCCGCTGCCAGGGCAATCTTCTCGTTATCGATGTAGGGCGCGATATATGGGAGCGCGATTGGATGCAGAAAATATGCAGCGGCCGCGGCAGCAATCCAGGATGCGATCGACAAGACTTCGCGGGAAAAACCGCGCACCATGGCCAGCAAGGCGGAAACGAGTGCGAAACCGATTAGAATTCCATCGAGCAATGTGATCGGCATGGCCCTTACTCCGGTGACAAATGGGATTGAGCCCGTTTCGGGCAATTAGTCGACATCCGGATTTCCACGTTTCGTCGCGGCGATTCGCGCGACAAGATCGGCGAGAACGGATGGCTGAAAAGAACGAGCCGAAAACAAGCCGGCGGCTTCATCGTCCACAAC